>NZ_AUFX01000003.1:0-300000 GCF_000426725.1 Sporocytophaga myxococcoides DSM 11118
AACGCTCTCCTTCAAAGGGAGATGTCCTGCCAGTTAGACGAAGGGAAAGTCAGTAGGGCAGGATTCGAACCTGCGTGCTCCTCCTTCCAAGGGAGGCTAGATAAACCTGACTCCTATACCTACTGATATAAATAAAAAGCCCCTAAGATTTCTCCAAGGGGCTTTATGGACATTATAGTATATCTCAACTACATAGTATTCCCCTTGATGTCTTCCGGCATCTGCTGCGGCTGATGGATATGTAATTGTATTGTTGTCATCTTATTGATTATTATTTATTCTTATAAAATAAAGTTCTTTTGTGTACATTAATTAAGTACCTCATTTAAGTAAATGATTAACCTCTAACAAACTGATATAAAACAAAAAGCCCCTAAGATTTCTCCAAGGGGCTTTATATATAATATATTTTTTAAATTACATAATGATCCCCTGGATGCTTTGTGGCACCTGCTGTGTGTGGGGGATATGTAATTTTATTGTGGTCATGATACAAATGTCGCTAGTTACAATTTCTCCTGCAAGAAATTTGTGTAAAATATTTTTTGAGGTAATTCATGTCATTACTTTTTAATAATAGTTGATGTGATAAAATAAGACATAGTTTTAAGGATGATTTATTATGTTTCTTTAATGTATCAGCAGGATATGACAGCTGTATCATTCATAGCAAGAATGTTTAAATTATGGTAATATAATGCTATCTATCAGACTAGCTTTATTATTTTATATAATTCAATCTTCCAATGACATCATCTTCATTATTGAAATTTACTATAGTAAAACTATTTTTTCATTAATATACATTTATAGGAATGATTTGATACTCAGAGTTAAATATGTTGTAGGTTTAAAAACTAAATTAAAAGAGGGAAAGATATACTAAAAAAAACTTAACTTTCTTAAATATTTAACTTCTTTACCAGACTGATTGATGTCTTGTTTTCAGAAATTGGATTGATCATAAATAGGTGGTAGTTAATTTTTATAAAGTTTTATTGATGAATTTTTGTTGAATATATAGTTAATTGTTTTAATCAGAGTTTTTATGCGAAAGCTTACTTTATTCTTTATTTGTATCCTTTTGTTAAAGGGTGCTTATGCTCAAAATTGTTATTTTAGTTCTGGTTCTATCATTAAGGACCTTTTTATTGTAAGCAAAGACACAGTCTTCATGGTTGGTACGGAGGGGCGTATACTTCGGTCTACAGATTCCGGAAGAAAATGGCAGGTAGTATACAATGATCCTAAATTCAGGACTTTGAATACATTATTTTTTTTAGACTCAAAAACAGGTTTTGTGGGTGGATATGAAGGGCTTTTGTTAAAAACAACTGATGGAGGAGTTAATTGGGATGTATTAACGACAAGCCTCGGGATTGTTCCGGTATTTAAACTTCATTTTAACGGACTTAAGGGAAACGCAGTATTAGGTGGCAGCATCGCTTATACTGAAGATGGGGGGGTAAACTGGACAAGTAAAAGTGTCTGTAACCAATGCGGTGATTTTACTTTTCCAGAGCCTTTGGTAGGTTATAATGGGAACTGTTACACATATGATGGAGGCGTGACATGGATAGCAACACCCTGGAGCTATGCAAATTCTGTTTTCATAACAAAGGAAGTTGGGTTTAGAACTTCATCGGGGGTTTCCCGGACAAGAGATGGCGGACTAACCTGGATATATGAAGGAGATCCCATTGAAATTGTAGATGCTTGGTTTATAGACTCTTTAAACGGCTATGGGATTTCTCGAAATTTAGGGTTCTTTTCCACTTCTGATGCCGGAAGGAACTGGACATCGGCAAATAATCCCAGTGATATAAACAACATAGATGTAATCAAATACGCATATGGGGTAGGATTTGCATATGATTCTGAATCTAAAAATCTATTACGATTAGAAAATGACAAGTCTGAAATTGTATTTGGACAAATTACTTCAATAAACTCAACTAAACCGGATGGTAATTCGATTAATGTAAATGTAACACCGGATAGTTCAGTGTTTGTATCTAGAGGAAACGATATTTATAAATTAACTAGAGGAGAACAGAAGTGGACAAAAAGCTCTGTTTCAGATTATATTCTGGATATGTTTTTTATAGATAAGGATACAGGGTATCTTGCATCCCATATTTTAGCTAAGACTACTGACGGAGGAAAAACATGGAGTTCATCAAAAACAATAGATGCTCAGACAATTTTCTTTCCAGATGCCAAAACAGGATATTATGGTCACGAAACAGGCAATCAGATTGGTAAAACTACGAACTATGGAGCATCCTGGAATTTTCAATATATAACTTCGGCTGGAAGCGGTATAAGATCTATCTTTTTCCCTGATGCATCAACAGGATATCTGGCTAGTACAAATGGAAAGATAAGTAAATGTACTAATGGATTAAACTGGGTAGGTCAGACTACCGGAGTTTCCGCAACTCTTAATGATATTTATTTTGTTGATGCAAATAAAGGAGTGGTTGTTGGCAATTCAGGAACACTCTTAACAACAAATAATGGAGGCACTCAGTGGAACAAAGTTCAACTGCCTACCACTGTCAATTTGAATTCTGTATATTTTGTAAATAAGGAAACAGGGTATGTAGTAGGTAACACAGGCACCGTTTTAGTTACCAATAATGGGGGAGAAACGTGGGATGTTTATCCACTTCCTTTGTTAGATAATCTATACTCCATTTATTTTTACAATGGCATAGGTTATATTGCAGGTGAAAATAACCTTGTCTTAGAACTTAATCATTCACTTAAACCTTCCGGAGAACTTCCTTCTGTGGTTACAACGCACCTCTCATTGGAGAGCGAAACAAGTGCAAATGTGGAAGGTAATATTACTAATGATGGGGGGAATGATATTATTTCCAGGGGATTTTGTTGGAGTACTACTCCTGGCCCGACCATCAATGATTATAAAACAACGATAGGATCAGGTGTTGGTATCTTCTCAAGCCTCTTGGCCAATCTTACCCAGGAAACAACATATTATGTAAGAGCTTATGCAACTAATGGAATTGGCACGTCCTATGGAAATGAAATTATCTTTAGCACGGCTATTGGTACAGGAATAAGCAATAACTTCATGGGGAACAATATAACTATTTATCCAAATCCCGGAAATGGAAAGCTGAAATTGAATGGAAAGTTAACAGATTGGTCAGATTTTGAAGTCAGACTTATGAATTGTATAGGTGTTATTGTGTATAGTAAAGAAGTACATAACTATTCAGACTCTTATGATGGATTGTTAGATCTTGAGTTATTATCTCCAGGAATATACACTATTCATATAGTAGGTAAAAATAAAGTGTATTCAGATAAACTTGTAATTTCCAAATAACATTTATTAATTTATAATGTGTTAATGAAAGAAGTGCAATGTTTGACATTGCACTTCTTTCATTATGTATTATTTTTGTTTTTTTTATATGTTGTTGGTGTCTTTAATTCACATTTTTTTGTATTGAGTTAAGCACGAAAAACTCCTGCTGGGACGTAATTACAATTATGCAGCTAGAGTTTCTTTTTTAATGATAGTATATTTTTCTTGAGTTCAGTTTTATCAGATTCTTCAACTATCAGATTACTTATTTGCAGAGCTTTCAGGAATTTTAAATCCCTTTCATCCGGAAGATCAATTTCATATTTATAGAATGAATTTAAAGGAGACACATCAATGGTTGTTGTCATCCTGTCGTCCATTTATATACAAACATTCCTGATCTCGTACCGATTTTTCTATTGGTATTCCAGTCTTAGTATGAACATAATTAGTAACTTTTTCTAAAACAGGAAATATTGAATCACCTTTAAAAGCAATGGCATCCACAACTCATCAACTAGGGAATCTGGAATCAGAAGTGGTTCCGTTCGTTATTTAAGATCAATTAAAACTAGAATATTTTTTTTCAAATCAACAGCATCCTTGGATTTATATCCATTAAAATAGTATTGTATGCTCACTTTAGCCAAATCATAGTCACTTAACTTCAAATGCGGGATAGTAAGTTTTATTCTGAACCAGATGAAGCATCATTAAGTATTGAGAGATATAGTAGATTTTTTGAAGTTCAGATTTGGCTGTCAGTGATTTGGAAAGAAGTAGTTCCGCGTATTCATTTGATCCATCATTCTTGATAGCAGTAAGAATAAATTCTTCAAATTCATTTAATGGTTTAAGGGGTTCATAATTTGAACCTATAGTCCATAAAAGGTTGTAACGGACACTATCGTTTTAAATTGGTAAATCATTTGCTGTAGGAGACCAGACAGAATAAGCAGTGTTAGATTTTATTGCTTCCAGATAGTCTTTAAATTTCGGAACAGACTTTATATTCTTTTCCAGATATTTTATTCTAACCTTATCAGAGTGTGAGGCGTTTAAAAAAAGTACATATCGTTTTCCAATCTTAAAGGTATTTATCGGTCCATACCTGTTACTAAAACCTCTAACATATATTTCATTAACTGGGACTTTGCCTTTTAGTATCTTTAAAGGTTTAAGCCATTACTGTCCGGTAAAAAAAATTAAAGGAGGCGATTAGGCCTCCTTTTTTGTTTGTAGTTTTCTGGTGACCAAACCTTAAACCAAACAATGAACAAAAGTACTCATTTTACCGGACAGCCGACATATTGTCAATTAATAAATCTCATCCCCAAAGAGTTAGTTTTAAAGCTTGCCAATCAGTATCAGTCTGATCGATATTGCAAAAAGTTTACGACTTGGAATCACTTAGCAACCATGCTTTTTTCATGTTGGGGAGGCTGTACCTCATTGCGTGAAGTTTCAACAGGAATGAGGGCTTTAGAGGGTAAGCTAGTTTCTTCCAGGGTAAATTATTTCCCTACTCGTAGTACTTTTTCAGATGCCAATGCAAGACACAGCAGCAAAGTTTTTGAAGAGATATATTTTAAACTGAAAGATTATTGGGACTCTGTTTTATCGGACAGCCGAAAAGATAATAATATTTTCTTTATGGACTCTACTGTCATAAGCTTATTCCAGGAGATATTCAAAAATTCAGGATCAAGTAAAGCTGATGGAAGAAGGAAAGGTGGATTAAAGGTTCATACAGTAATCAATGAGCAGTCCTTTAGCCCTCAAATTGTTAATATAACTGATGGAGCCGTCAATGATATTTCTTTTATGTCTAAAGTTACAGTACCTGCAGGAAGCACCATTATAATGGACAGAGGATACAGATCATATAAATATTACAATTTATGGACGAAGCAGAATATCAGATGGGTGACCAGGTTGCGTGAACCTTGTTATTGGCGTCCCAAAGAATACTATCTGGTTAGTGAGGAGCAGAAACAAGCTGGAGTATTGTCTGATGAACGTGTTTGTCTTGGATTTCCTCAAAAGAAGACAGAAAAAGTAAAATGTAGATTGATTCGTTTCTGGGACCCAAAAAATAAGAAAGAGTTTGAGTATTTAACCAATGACTTTATAAGCGAACCTGCTACTATTGCGGATTTATATAAGAAAAGATGGGCTGTAGAGCTCTTATTTAAAAGGCTAAAGCAAAATATGCCTTTACAATACTTTCTGGGAGAAAATCAGAATGCTATACGAATTCAAATATGGTGTGCATTAATCGCTGACCTATTAATAAATGTCATAAAGAAACAGGTAAAAAAGTCTTGGGCTTTTTCGTCAATAGTTTCATTGATCAGACTTCACTTGTTTAATTATTTAAATCTTATTTCATTTTTAAATAATCCGGAAAGCGCAATTATAACATCTCAACCAAGCAAGCAAATCAAAATAGTATTTTCAGGGTAGGCCTCTTTTTATTAAATGAAAAAAAGTGTCCTATTTTAATAGTAGGAGCACTTTTTTATGTCTTTTCATTTTTTACCGGACAGTAATGGGTTTAAGCTTTGCGCCGAAAGCCCCTTCTTTAGTAACTTCTGCAATCGTAATCAAATCAGATTCACCAATCATTTCGTCCCATTCAGGATCTTCCCATTGATCAGCTTTAAGGGGATTAGTTAACAATAGAGGTAAAAGACAAATAAGAATTTTTAAGATACTATTCATAGGTAATGATATTACTTATGAATAGAAGGTTCTTATATTTTATAAGAAACAGTACAAAGGTATGCATTTCATTCAGGATGAAACAAAAGTTTAGCGGTGGGAATGCGGGAAGTCGTGCATCTCATTTCAATGAAGTTATTATGTTTAAAAGCTAAATTATAAATCATTCAATTCATCATACTTGCGTTAAATATGTAGAAATAATTTGCGAAAATGAATGGTTGCGCATATATTTGCAACTGTTCGGTTTCGAAAATAAATGAACTGATAAATGAGAAGAGATATTTTCCAGGCAATTGCCGATCCTACTAGGAGGGCTATTATTGCTTTAATTGCAATACAGGCAATGACTCCTAATGCTATTGCTGAAAACTTCAATACAACACGTCAGGCTGTTTCAAAACATTTACGCATTCTTACTGAATGTGAACTTGTAAAACAGGAACATCAGGGCAGAGAGATTTACTATTCACTTGAAATTGATAAAATGAAAGAGATAGACAAATGGCTTGAACAGTTCCGCAAAATATGGGAGACACGTTTTTCCCAACTTGACGACTTATTATCCACTATTAAAAAGCAAAAAAATGAAAAGTAATCTCCTATTTGATTTTACCGTAAATAAGGAAAATAAAACCATTCACATAAAACGTGAGTTTGATGCCGGTATCGAACTGGTATGGCAAGCATGGACAAAAGCGGAGTTGTTGGACCAATGGTGGGCACCGAAACCTTATCATATTGAGACAAAATCATTAGATATAAGAGTAGGGGGAATGTGGCTTTATGCAATGGTTAGTCCTGAGAATGAAAAAATGTGGTGTAAAGCGGATTACAAGGCCATTGAGTCATGCAAACTGCTATCATGGTTAGATGCATTTTGTGATGAAAACGGAATTGAAAATACCATTAAACCACGTTCCTTATGGACAAACAACTTTACAGAAAACACTGGGATCACCACTGTAAACATTACTTTAAAGCATGACAAACTTGAAGACATTGAAATGATGATTGAGATGGGCTTTAAAGAAGGGCTTACAATGGCACTAGAGAATCTGGATGAATATTTATTAACCATTAAAAAATAAAACTAATGAAAAAGAACAGAATAATTTTCTGGATTACAACAAGTATCATATTCCTTTGGGAAGGACTGATGCCTCTTAGCACACTTTTGTTTAAACCTGAATATGCTACAGTAGGGACAAGACCTTTGGGCTATCCTGACTATTTTGCTTATGCTTTAATAGTTTTCAAAGCGTTAGGTGCAACATCATTAATGCTTCCTAAGCTACCAGGAAAATTGAGAGAATGGGCTTATGCAGGACTTACATTCAATTTAATATTTGCCGTAATCAGCCATGTTGCGGTGGATAAAAATATCAGCTATATTTTAATGCCAATAGTAGTATGGGCTATTCTTGCAGTATCATATATTTATAATCAAAAAATTCAAAACAATAGCTAAATCAGAATATTTCTCGCGATATACCTTTGGCAAAAGACCTGATAATCGGAGGTTGTGATTTTTAATCTTATGATATATGATAAAAGATAAATTATTAAGTATGCACAATGTCGGCATCGTTGTAGAGTCACTCGATGGTGCCATTTCTTTTTTCACCGAGTTAGGACTGAAACTTGAAGGGCGTGCCTTTGTGGAAGGAGAGTGGGCTGGTCGTGTTACCGGACTGGGTTCTCAACGTGTAGAAATTGCTATGATGGTTACACCTGATGGGCATAGCCGACTTGAACTCTCGAGATTTCTTACTCCATCAACTATCTCAGATCACCGCACTGCGCCTGTGAACGCTCTCGGTTACCTACGCGTCATGTTCAATGTTCAAGACATTGACGAGGTAGTATTCAGGCTTAAGAAGCATGGTGCCGAGATCGTCGGCGAAGTGGTTCAATACGAGAATATATATCGACTCTGTTACATACGCGGACACGAAGGAATTCTTATAGGATTGGCAGAAGATATTCGATAACCGGCAGCGATACCCATCTATCTTTTATATGAACATCCTCTAATCAGTATTAACAATCCAAACGAAATAAGATGAGAAAATTAATTGCAGGAATAAATATGACTTTGGACGGAATAAGTGACCATACAGTCATCAGTCCCGATAGTGAAATACATCAGCATTACAGTGATTTATTAAAAAATTCAGGTGCTGTTATATATGGCAGGATTACATATCAACTTATGGAGTATTGGCCTACTGTAGTTAAAAATCCTACCGGTAACAAAGCAACGGATGATTTTGCAGTTACCATAGATAACATTGATAAAATTGTTTTTTCCCGAACTTTGAAAGACGTAACATGGAAAAATACAAGGCTGGTAAAAGGAGGAATTAAGGAAGAAATAATAGCGCTCAAGCGACAGTCTGGAAAAGATTTATTAGTTGGTAGTCCTAGTTTGATTATAGAATCAATGAACCTTGGTTTAGTTGATGAATTTCAGTTATGTGTTCATCCGGTAATACAGGGAAAGGGTTCACAATTATTTATAAACATAAGTGAAAGAATTAACCTAAAACTTTTAAAGACAAAGACTTTTACTGGCGGAGCAGTGATTCTTTACTATGAGCCAATAAAGATTTGACATTAATGTGAGACATCAAGGATTTCTGCCCATAGCTCATTCAACGAGGGCTTGTCAGCTTTTGTAAAGATTACAGTATGAGATAGTTGAAATATTAAGGAAGAAAGGTATATATAGTATAAAGAGTAATTCTAATTTGTAATGCGGTTTTTTTGAGAAAAGATATAGAAGTAGCCAGTTTTAGAGCTGGCTATTTTTTATTTTGAAAAAGAGTTGTTTTAGAATACAGCTGGGTATGCATTTAAGCATGCCTGCCACTTATTAGTTGAGCATGAGATAGATATTGTAGCAAGTAAGGATTAATCTCGTGAGTAGGAATTCTGCCTCAATATAGTTTTGAAAGTATATAGAAGGGGAGAGTGTTGGTTCTCTTTCCAAAAGAGCGACAGTCAGTAATAAAGATTCACAAGAAGGATTTTAATAAACTTTACTTGCTCCATCAATACCTGAATGTTCGTCGATGCTTTATTGCCTTTTTTATTTTTTTATAATCATACCTTTTGTTTTCCATCCTCACAATCACATAATTCTAAAACGAATCCATAAAAACAGTTGAATTAGGTTTATTGTCCGGTTTACTTTTGGGAGCCTTAAACGTAGTACGTGCAGTTTAGTTGAGTCGTATTGTGTAAATCGAAAAATTGTACTTTAGGTATAATAAATTGGATAAAAGATGATAAAAATGACGGGATTTAATAGGTTTAGTGCAATTTTAAATAGAAAATTATTATTCATGGGAAGTCAATTCAATGCATTGAATTACATACTATGCACTTTTTTATTATTTCTTGTTGTAACAAAAACAGCCAATGCCCAAACCTGGCCAGGAGATACCATTCATGTAAACATAAACACCAACAATCCGGCTTTTCCGTTTCCGCAGTTTTTAGAGTACCAAGGAGGTAAATCCTTAGCTGCCAATAATGCTGTAGGAGTAACACACGCTGATATGGAAAAATCCATGCGTGAAGCTTATCAGATTATGATGCGGAGAGCCCTAACTGTTCCTGGAAAAACGCTGGGCACCGGGGCAAATGCAACTCCCTATATCGTTTTTAACCATCCTACTGTTCCACAAGGGTATGGTACTTTTGTATCGGAAGGCGATGGATATGCCATGCTGGCAGCAGCACATTTTGCTGATAAAAAGACTTTTGACGGATTGTGGCTTTGGGTTCATGACAACCGTCTGAGCGGAGTTAAAAAGTACTATGATTGTTCACCGCTAAGGCCCACATATACTTATGGAGCTGGTTTTGCAGGGTGGGAGTGTGATGAAAATACAAATATCAGCTCTACCAATATCAACTCTGCTGCAGATGGGGATTTAGATATTGCCATGGCTCTATTGATGGCTCATAAACAATGGGGTGATAATATGGGAATAACTGATGCCTGCGGTAATCAGATCAGTTATAAAGGTGAAGCGTTGAAAATGATCAAGCTTCTTGTTGATACATTATATTATACAACAAGTCCGTTAGGTGCCCAGGCAGGAATGAAAGGCTATTTATCAGGTATTGTGGGTATTGATGGGTATCTGAAAAGTGGTAATACATGGGGGGAAGTTACTAATTGGAGGTATTCAGCAGCCAATACTGCATATCCCTGGGCATCGGTTAAGCCTGATCCTATTCAGGTAACCAGTAAATATGTGGATTATAATGCACCAGCATATTTCAGAGAATTTGCAAAGTTTTTAGAGGCCAACGGAGGGACTGCCTGGCAGATAAGTCAGTGTAAACGATGTGAGGCTTCAGCTGACTGGACGATAAAACAAATGTATGATAAAGGATATATTGCAAGTGCTGGTGACTACACGGTTAGTGATAATGGAGCGACAACAACATTTGGACCGTTTGCTGCAGGAGAAGATTTCAGGTGTTCATGGCGAACAATATTGAATTATGTCTGGCATGGTAATCCCGATTCAACCTGGAATCCTGTTACACATCAGGTTGTGCCGGGAGGCAATACCTATGAATATGATATGGCTTTAAGGCACAAAGAGTTTTTGAAATTCCCAGGCTCAATTCCAAGCAATTCAGCAAGTGCCTTTTGCAGTAAACTGGGAGCTTCTCCCGATCCCGGCCAGCCACAATGGAAAGGAGTAGCACAAATAAAACAGCAATATCTTCCAAACGGTAATGTATTAGCTAATTATGGAGTAAACTGGATGGCTGGAACTGGCACTCCTGCTGCTGTTGCTTCAGGTGATTTGGATTTAACTGCAGAATTGTACAGACAATGTGAACTAGCCTGGGACGACCAGAGTGGCTCAGCAAAAATGCCTACACCTTACCAGCGCTATATAGGAAGCACTCCCAAATATTTTCATGGATTTTTCAGGATATTAGGTATGTTAACGGCCTCCGGTAACCTGCATGCACCAGAAGACATGAAACCGGGTGCCAATATGAAGGTTTATATGGATGTAGACAAAACCTTTGCTTATGAAGGAGACCTTCTGACCTATGAAGTAAGCTACCGAAATTACGGAGTCATTGATGCAACCAATGTTTCGATAACAACGACTTTAGATCCCAATTATGAAATTGTTTCGGTGAGTGGTGGTGGAACAGCTTCAGGTGTAAGCATCACATGGAATATCGGAACTGTACCGGGTTTTAAAACCGGTGAGCTGGCTAAAACAATGGGAGTCAGAAAATTTGTTGTAAGAGTAAGGCCAATTGATATGGCAACTACAGTCTGCCTGACAAGCACCGTCACTTCAACTAACGCACCATCCTGGACAAGTAATGAATATCCAAACAACGCTACCTATACGATGGAGCGAAACTGTGTTGATCTTTTGAAAGACAGAGTTTTGGCAATCAAAAAAACTACTGATAGAAGCGTAATGAATCCCGGAGATGTTGTCAATTTTACATTGGATTTTGAGAATAAAACGGGTTCAAATCTGTGGCTGAACGGTGGTCGTGAGCGTGTGGTTGTTTCATATGCAAACTATGCAGAAGCCAGCGGATCAAGCGAACGGAATTTTTATCAGTTTTATAGAATCTGGCACACGGCACATGAGGCTTATATAGATCTGGGCAACTACCGTGTTTCTTATTTCATGAATGACGCTGCTGCAATCGGTGAATACAACGCAGGAACAAACCCTACTGGTTGGACTGCGGAAGTAGATAACAAGAATGATCTTCAAAAATACGGTTATAACCCTCCGTCTGATCCTATGAAATTTACTTATCAGAAAATTCCATGGGGACAGGATGCGAACGGATCATGGAACCAGCGTATCGTAACACAATTTGCTCATGTATTGACTGCCCCTTCCATGCATGTGTATGATAAACTGGATAGTGAATACCTCATACATAAAGGAGTAGTAGGGCCGAGTATTATAAGGACAGTCCTCAAGTCAAATCCTTCAACACTTTTAATGCCCAGATTGATAGATGACTGGTCTTATGATGGAACCATTAAAACAACAGATAATGACGGGCAGGAGGATAGCTATTTCCCTGTCAGTCCGGCTTATACAAATTTTAATTCAGTACCCAAATTTGAACCTGAGCCTGTCAACAACTATAGCAAAGATGCCTGCGGTGGACCTGTTAAGAACTTTTCAAAAGTCTTGGTTGAGGAATTTGATGGATACACCTGGAGAAGAATCGCCGGTAATGGACCGCTTCCAGGTCGTGAAACATACAATGTAGTGGTGACTGATTCTATTCCAATCGAATTGGCATGGAGTGCATTTACGGATGATAATGCAGTTGGTGTTACAGCAACTTATACACCTTTAACAGGTAATCCGAAATTTTCCGGATATGTAAAATGGACCATACCTGCAATGCTTACAGGAGAAAAAGCTAATTTATCCTATAGAACTATAGCTAAGGCTCCATGCTCAGAAAAAACGTTTATCAATGCTGGCTGGATCTGGTCAGATGTAGATTCACCGGATTCTGCTGCGGTCATTTTAAAACTTACTTGTAATCCTGTACCTCCAACACCACCTAAAGAAACTTCTTTGGTGAAAACAGCCAATACGGCTTCAGCAGTTGTTGGCGATGTAATCAATTATACATTAACGTTTACTAACAAAGACGGATCAACAGCCTCATGGGCAGGAGCAAGCACACAGCTTACAGACTGGCAGACATTAGGTACAGGAGTTGCCATGCCTAAATTAAACGGGACCGTTATTTCGTTGGATCAGAATGGTGGTAACAATCCTCCAGGGGCCAATGGTTATGCCTTTGGACCTAAGAAAGCACATGGAGTAAACGGTTGGGTTGAATCTACTATAGCACCTACCAATTCCAGTTCATTCTCTTTTCTATACCGATATCAATCTGGAACACCGGGCTTAGCGGATTTCAAAGGATTAAGGCTTGAGATTTCTCCAAACATTGGTGGAAATAATTTCATAGAAATTAAGCTTTATCAGAATGGAAGCAGCACACCCATCGCTTCATTTTCAGGTCTGACATTTCCTGGAAGCTTTAGTTCTGTAAAGGTTCGTACCGAGTTACTGGATGATAAATTATATATCTGGATAAATGATTTTACCGGAGCTCCTCTTAAAGTAATTACTGGTATTACAGAACTGGGAGCGGGTTATGCAGGGATATACGGAAAAGGCTCCCAGCAGGCACTTTCAGCTTATACTGCTCATTTTGATTCAGCATTTGATTTGATAATCACAGATCCTGTACCTGCTCAATTAAATAATATTACGAATATATCGAATAGTGGAGTATTGACAGGATCAACAATTACCTGGCCAACGGTTGCCGGTCCTATTTTGGCCAATGCCGTAATTGAAAGGACTTTTGATGCAACAGTTAATACCTGCACAGACTTTATCACAAATATTGGTAAAGCTACTGTTTATGGTGTAACCAATATTCAATCTCAGTATGTAGTTAACTGCGGTGCAATTAACACCTGTATACCGCCAACAACAGTTACAATTTCCGTATCTAAACCGAATATTTGTTTAGGTGCTCCATTAAGTATAGCTGGTGTTGTTACACCAGCGAATCCGAACTACTACTATACATGGTATAAGGGTGGTGTTGCAGTAACGACAGCAAGCAATACTTATGCGCCATATACAAAAGCAGTCACTACTTTGGCAGACACTGGAACATACGTACTCCGTGTAGAAGATGGGAACGATGGTGCCGCTGCCTGTTATAAAGAGTCAGCAAAATTAGTGATCAGGATTACAGCTCCTACGGTAGCAGGTACGATTTCTTCAGACCAGAACCTGTGCTCAGGTTCCACTCCGGCACCGCTCACAGGAACTGCAAGCACAGGAGGAGAAACGGTAAAGAATTATAAATGGCAGAGCTCTACAACGAATGGTACAACTGGCCCTTGGACAGACCTTGGACCATATAGTACAACTGCTACAGGATATGCTCCGGGAGTATTGACTGCTACTACCTATTATAGGAGAATAGATTCTTCCGGATACTGCCTGGGTGTGCCAACCACAAGTATTGCGATCACAGTGACACCGGCAACAGTAGCAGGTACAATTTCTTCAAATCAATCTATCTGTTCAGGTGAAACTCCGGTACCACTTACTGGTGCAGCAAGTACTGGGGGAGTCGCTAATAAGTATTATAAGTGGCAGAGTTCGACAACAAACGGTACAACAGGCCCATGGACAGATCTTGGACCTTATAACACAACGACGATAGGTTATGCACCTGGTGCATTGACCAGCACTACTTATTACAGAAGAATAGATTCGTCAGGTTATTGCTTAGGCATGCCAACAGCAAGCATTGTAATTACGGTTACTCCAACAGTTGCCACATCTGTTGTAATTTCGACCCCTTCAATTACAACCTGCGCAAATACTGCTGTTACATTTACTGCCGTAGAAACAAACGGTGGTACTCCAACTTATCAATGGTATAAAGGTATCATTGGTTCCGGCACTGCGATTCCATCAGCAACCGGAGTTACATATACAACTCCGGCTTCGGGAGCAGGAGCTATAAGTAATGGTGACAGTTATTATGTAGAAATGACAAGCTCATTGGCCTGTGCAACCCCTGATCCGGCAGTATCAAATGCAATTGTGATGACAGTTACTAACGTGGTAGCTCCAGCGGTAACAATAACAGCTAATCCGGGCAATACAATCTGTGAAAATACAAGCGTAACGTTTACAGCCGTTCCAGGTAATGGTGGTACTCTTCCGACTTATGAATGGTTTGTACAGAAAACTACAGATATGACTCCTGTAAGTCAGGGCCCTGCAAGCTCAGCAGTTGATTCTGATAAGTTTACAATCAGTACATTAGGAGACGGAGATAAAATCACTGTTAAAATGGTGAGTAACTCGGATTGTGCAAGTCCTTCGGATGCCACCTCAGCAGCAATTATAATGACGGTAAAGCCGAACGTGAGCCCATCTGTAACGGTATCAGCGGACAAGTCAAGCATCTGTCCGAACGAGAGCGTTACATTTACAGCTATAGTGACCAACGGTGGCACCAATCCTTCTTATGTATGGAGAAACGGTACTACCACTGTAAGCAACTCTGGTGCAACGTATACAACAAACAGTCTTGTCTCAGCTAATTCCATCACAGTAACCATAACAAGTACAGAATTGTGTGCAAGTCCAACGACCGAGGTATCAATGCCTGTAAGTGTGACGGTCAAGCCTGTACCAGCTCCTGCGGTAAGCATAACAGCTGATCTCGTGGGCGTTTGTGAAGGAAACGCAGTAAACTTTACAGCTACTCCTACAGATGGCGGATCATCTCCGCAATACCAGTGGTATATCGGCACAACGAAGCAAGGAGCTGCCACCTCTTCCAATACCTTTACTACCAGTGATCTTACGGTTTCCACGTCAAGTCCGGGTAATACGGTAAAAGTTGAACTTGTAAGCAATGAAGAATGCGCGAATGCTACACCAGCAGCATCAAATGTAATAACGATAGCAGTGAATCCGGGAATAAAGCCAGGTAAAATCAGCGGTGACCAGATCATCTGCAATAATACATCAGCAGCTAAACTGGAAGAAATAGCAGCTTCAGACGCCATTACTGCAATGTATACCTGGCAGCAGACAGAAACTCCTGCAATTGAGGCAAGTTGGGTCCCTGCAACAGGTATACCTAGTAACGGTGGAAAAGACTTTACCCCAACAGCGAAACTAACCACGACCACCTATTACCGTCGTAGAGTAGATGATGGAGCTGCTCCTGCACCATGCAATAAAGCATTTACAACTCCAGTAAAGATCATAGTTAATTCTATACTTGTTGCCGGGAAAATTGGCGCAGATCAGTCAATTTGTTCAGGAGAAACTCCGGATCCCTTTATCAGTGTAAATGCTCCAACGGGCGGATCAGGATCTTACACTTACCAGTGGCAATACACAGATGCAACGCATCCAATCATGACTGATATCGTTAATGCCACCAATGCATCTTATACATCAGGAGCCTTGTCATCGACGACACAATTCCAGCGGATAGAGATTTCCGGTAATTGCGGTTCAGTAATTAGCAATGTGATTACGGTTACTGTAGCAACCCCGGAAGTAGTAACTGCAAGTATAAACGACCCGGGACAGGTCTGTTCAGGTTCAGCCGCATTCAACTTTGTAGCTAACTCAAGCACAACAGGCACAGGAACACTTAGCTACAAGTGGTACCTTGGTTCTGGCAGCACACCGGTAAGTAACGCATCATCATATTTATATAACCCTGTTAGTGGTGATAATGGTAAAACAGTAAAAGTTGTAGTTTCTACCTCTAATGCTTGTAATGCAGGAGATGCAATTTCTAATACTGTTACCTTAAATATAGTAGATGCAGAGCCTGCTGCTGTATCGATTGATGTGAATCCTAATCCGAACTGCGAAGGTATGTTAACTACCTTTAATGTTACATCCTCAAGCGGTACAGGTTCATCACCGGCGTATAAGTGGTATGTGAATAATCCAAATGTTTCTGTAGGAACTGGAACAACTTTTAGCAGTTCAACTTTAATAACCGACGATCAGGTTTGGGTAGGGATGACTTCGAACCTGGCATGTGTAACAGGACCTAACTTTGTGGAATCGGCTAAAATCACTATGAATATCAAACCGATTCCGAATCCTGTGATCAATGAAGGTGATCAGACAATTTGTTCTCCAAACACGGTAACGTTTACTGCTTCGGGAAGTGCCGGAACTACATATCAGTGGATGCGTGATGGGAACGTTATTTTAGGAGCAACGAACCCAAGTTATACAGCGACAGAGAGCGGTTTGTATACTGTCATTGAAGACAATGGAGCCTGTAGTCAGACTTCAGCAGGAAGAAAGTTAACAGTCATCCAGACGCCTGTGGCGTATGCAGGAGAAGATATATACATTAAGGATGGAGAACCAGGACGATTATTGGGAGCTGGAGGCGCATTGTATAGCTGGTCACCTGCAACAGGCCTGAGCGATGCTTATGTGAGCACCCCGACCTTTATAGCCGATCAAACTATTGTATATACGTTAACAGTAGCTGATGCAACAAATATGTGTAAGAGTCAGGATTCAGTAAAAGTATATGTGGAAAGACCGATAAGGATACCTAATGCAATTACAGTAAACGGAGATGGAAACAATGATACGTGGGAGATAGGGAATATAGAGAGCTTCCCTAATGCAGAGTTTTTGATTTACAATCGTTGGGGTAATCTGGTTTGGAAGAGTACTGGTTATCTGAAGAATTGGGATGGGACAAACTATAGAAACGGGGAAGTATTGCCGGACGGAACCTACTTCTACGTCATTAACCTGAACAGTCAGATTTACAAAGAGTCATACAGTGGTTATGTACAAGTCATAAAATAGAACTGGGATTTAGGAGATGCTAGGTTAGGCAGGATTAATTAAAAAACAGAGCCCTATATTATATAAAAAAGAAAAATATAATAAATGCATGTAATGACCTAAAAATCGCAAAAGAACTTGGAGGATATCATATAACTAAAGATCTAATAAATAAATATTGTAAGGAAGGAGAGTAGGTTCCGAGCAGATTCGAACCGCGGTAGTTTTTTACTGAATTAATGGCGGCGACTAAAAATATGCTTTTTTAGACAAGTACTTATCAACTGCAAAACTTAAAACTAATAAGGAATTTGATAGTGTAAAAATCAAAACGACTTTATAAGGTCTGTATTGAAAATTCAGAAAGAGCCAGTTATCGAAAATTATGAGTAATATGATTAAAAGTATAATGGTTATTTTTCGAATGTCAAAGAAAGTCAGTAACAGGTTCAGAGCTGCAACCAAAAAGCCGTAAAATATGAAAGTGTAATGTAATGTTATTCCCCAACTCAAATCATTATGGGGAGTATATTGATAGATTTTTTTATGTAAAAGGACAGCGAAATCGTAAAGTAATCCAAATGAAAATATCTGAAATACTGATGTTAAAATTCCTAAGAGTATAAATCTCGGCAGCATTAATTCTTTATTACTTTAACAAAGGTATGGATTTACATTGAAGTTGGAGGAGAATATTTATAAAAGGGCAGGAGAGGAGGGAAATTGGAGTTCGGAGAAGTAAGGGGTAAAATTTGTATTTGGACTGAATGGTAGGATTATTTTTTTTAAGCTCCTCTCCTGTTAAAATTTTTCGATTGCATGGTTATTAAATTCTCAGCCTCGGAGTTGTTCATTTCTTTTTCTTGATAAAAAGAAACGAACCAAAGAAAAATCAAGAACCATCAAAGCTCCTCTCCACGTGCTTACGCTCCCCTCGCTGATGGTTCGGCCACCGCCCTTTTTAAAGTTATATGATTTACCCATGCCGGATATCCGATCCTGAAAATTCTGTCCTGGAGTCCAGGTCGGGAATTTGGGAAATTGACCGTCCTCCTGAGAATCGCCTGTACGGATTTGAAAAAAATTTTTCCGGTCGTACAGGACACCGACAATTGTCTGAACTGTGATTTTTGTGATTAAATGATTGGCTATGATCGGCCGAACGAAATTGGAAAATTTAGGCGGTCTGAGAATTGTCTGTACGGATTCAAAATGGATTTTGTGGGCGTATACGAGGACGGAAATTGTGTCTTGGAGTCCAGTCGGAAATTTGGAAAATTGGTCGGCTGGAGAATCGCCTGTACGGTTTTAAAAAGATTTTTTCCGGCTGTACGGGAGGGACACCGACATTGTCTGAACTGTGATTTTTTTGATTAAATGATTGGCTATGATAGGCCGAACGAAATTGGAAAATTGGGTCGATCTGTGAATCGTCTGTACGGATTCAAAATGGATTTTGTCGTCGTATACGAGGACGGAAATTCCGTCCTGGGAGTCCACGGTCGGGAATTTGGAAATTTGGTCGTCTGGAGAATTGACTGTACGATTTTGAAAATGATTTTTCCGGCTGTACGAGACTCCAAATCCCGGTCGAAATTGGGAATTCTGATCGGACTGAGAATCGTCTGTACGGGTTCAGAATGGATTTTGTCTGCGTATATGAGGTAAAAACCGGTCTGCCGGAGAATCGCCTGTACGGATTCAAAATGGAATTTGTCTGCGTATATGAGGACGAAAATTCCGTCCTGGAGTCCAGGTCAGGAATTTGAGAAATAGATTGGCTGCGGAATCGCCTGTACGGTTTTGAAATGAAATTTTCTGGCTGTAGGAGATTCCGAAATCCTGCCGGACGAAACTCAGGAAATTAGTTGGCCGGAGAATCGGCTGTGGGGAGCCTAAATGGATTTTGCCCACATATACGAGGACAGAAATTCCGTCCAGGAGTCCAGGTTGGGAATTGAAAAATTGGCCAGTCTGAGAATCGTCTGTTCGGTTTCGAAAAGAATTTTATTTGTAGTAAAAATACTGATAGAATTTCCAGAAATGGGATACTAAAAATTTATTTCAGAAATAGAAAGTAAATGATAATGCCAGTTAATAGGTAGTTCAAGTGTTAGTTTTGTATGAAATATATTTGTTTAATAGCCAAGTATTTAAGTATATTTTAGTTGTATAATTTATATTATGTTAAATTGAGTCCAATGTTCATAATGTTCATAATTGCTAGATCCGCTCCCAATAAACCTATTCTCTTTAATTATGAGAACGTAGAAAATTTTACAAATAAGTTTAAATAACATATACTTGTACCCAGATCGCGACACATAATTATTTTAAAAAAGCACATGAATGATTTATCAGGTGATTTATCATTCATATGAATATATAATTATTCTTAGTGTCGGTCTTATGAACATAATTTATTGTAAGTTCTCCAATGGCTTAAGATTCCCGATTCTCAAACGGGTGCCTGAAAATATCCCTTATATACTGCCATTCACTTTTTCTATCATTTGCTTAAAAGGAAAATCTAATAAAACCATAATTAATACAGTTTCAAGCATTAAGATTTTTTACCAATTCTTTGCTGAATTAAACATTGATATTGAAGAAGAAATTCTTAATGGTAATTTTGCACCAATTACTGAAGAAATTAAAAACTTCTGTAGTTGGGTTTATCTTGGCAAATACAAATCAAATAAATCCAATCTTCCTATTTCCAATCAATCTAACGATTCACATCTAGCGGCAATAAAGCTATTCTTGAGATGGTGCACAATTAGATATAAATGTGATAAAGATATTAGGTTTTCAATAGATGAAAATTTGGCGATAAACTATATTCATCAGTCTCCAAAGCTAAGATCCTATAGAAGCTTAAAACCTGATGAAGTTGTAATAATAAGAAATCACGTTCTTCCGAACTCTCCTACAAATCCATATAGAGAATCATTACAAATTCGAAATTTTTTGATCATAGAACTATTATATAAGACCGGTATGCGTCTAGGTGAATTGCTAACTTTAAAGGTAAATGATCTTAGGAAAAATGAAGACTATCACTATTTGAGAATACGTTATAAAGTTAATGACATTGAAGATAATCGGAGAATCAAGCCTTCCATTAAGAATGCATACTCAGAAAGAGAAATTGGAATTAATCAGGAGCTTTATTCTTTAATTGAACATTACATTAAATATAATAGAAAACCCAAAAATAAGCCCTTGGCTCACGCATATTTAATAACAAGTGAACGAGGTAATGCACTTTCTCAAAATACTCTTGCAAGTTTGTTCAAAGTTCTGGAGATGTCCCTTCATACAAAGGGTATAACTTTTGATATTGCCCTCACTCCTCATGCATTTCGTCATACTTTTTGTGAGCTGTACTTAGAATATTTAATTGAAACTTTAAATATAGATATGGAAAGAGCAAAAGATAAATTACGAGAATGTTGTGGGTGGTCACCAAATTCTGTAATGCCCAATTTCTATGCTTCTAGATATATTAATAAAATGGCTAATAAAGCGAATATAGAAAGACTCAACAATAAATATTAATTTATTATATATGGCATTCATTTTTAATAATCCAGGTAAAGTAAGAGTACGAGATCGTTTAATCGAAGATCAAATAATAGATACTAGTACAGAAGTATGGTCATGGAGAGATGGAGGAATTCAAACTAAAATCGACTGGAAAAAATATCAACTAAATAATGAACTTGAAGAAATATTAAAAGCCTATATTTTTCATAGACTTCAAACAAGGTCTCTTTATACAATCAAATCAAATGATCTTACATTAATCAAGGCTTTTATTACTAATAGGCTAGCTATTGTATATCCTTGGTCGTTAGAACATATACAAAGGTTTATGCTTGATATTCTGAAAATAAATCCCGATGTACTAGTTCCGACTTTCAGAGCCTTTTATACCTGGTGTTTAAAAAAAAACATTCAGGGGGTTAATAAAGATGTATTAGAGTTCATCTACGAAATTAAATTCGAAAATAGAAAACCATATGCTAATGCATTTTTAAATCCAACATACTTAACAAGCGAAGATGAAGCCCTAATAATAAATTATTTAAACAAAGATGATCATAAAAATTACAATAAATTTAGAGATAAGGTACTTTTACAAATTGCTTTTGAATTAGGACCTAGGCCTATACAAATATATTCCCTTAATACCTCTGATCTAATATCCATAAGCTCCCCAAACATGGATTCTTCTTTTTATTCTTTGTCATTGCAAATGGCAAAAAAGATATCAAATACTAATATGGAAAAAAGAACAAGAAGCATATCATCTTCATTAGGAGAAAAGTTATCTAAATTAATATCATGGGGATCAAAGGAATTTTCAGAAAATGATTCATTGGCATTATTTTTAAAAAACTGTGGCAGAACAAATAAAGCAGAACGGTTAACAACTATTGACATTCGCAAAATCATTGTTCAAGAATTGGGAAAACTTGGTTTTAAAAAAGGAGACGGAGCAACATTACTTCGTCATCATCTTGCCCAGTCCTTAGCTGATCAAGGTGCTCCTGCTGAAGTAATCGCTGAAATTCTGGGCCACAACTCTACCCTGCCGGCTCGAGCATATATTGCTGCAACACCTGAGATATCAAAAATAAAGACGAAGGCATTAGGTAAAAGTAATTCTTATAAAAACATTATGGGAATGCTTTTAACTGGTGAAATTATTGATAAAGCATCTGTTCCTAAAGAAAGATGGGTTAAAGGTTTGTTAGGTTCTCAATATATAGGAGGAATTGGCTCATGCGGATTACCTGAAAATACTGCTTGTCCCAAGAATCCAGTTTATGCCTGCTATACCTGTCATAAATACCATCCCTTCTCTGATGGTAATCATGATGCGGTAAAACAAGGTCTGCAGAAGCAGGCTCAATTTTTTATAGATCATGCAGAAGCAGGAAATGACCTTAAAACAAACAGAGCTGTAATTCAGCTTGAAAAGACAATTGAAGCTGTTGATGCAGTGATTGAAAGGTGCAAGTCTCATAAAAAATAATGCTCATGCAATTCCAAGATAGATTAACCGATTTCATTAAAAATGAAAGAGAAATATTCCAATCATACAACACCGGAATAAATTGGGATGAAGATGTTTGGTACGTTAAAAATTGGCTTTTTCATAGAGGCGGTGAAAATTCAATATCATTTAAGACCCAATCTAAAATACTTAAAACATTCCCTGATGGTTTTGAAATTCCTCCGTCACAAGCCCTCCCCTGTCCTTATATTGATTTTACTAAAGCTGTGATTGTCTATTTGCAGAGAACTAAAAATATAAATTACATGGCAGTACGAACTTATGCAATTGAATGTAGAAGGCTACATTTAATAATGCATCAAAGAGGTGAAACAAGCCCATACAATTTAACCAGATGGCACTTTGAAGAAACAATAAATATTCTAAAAGCAGTTGGTTACAAAAATATTTTCGATGCAGCTGCAAATTTGCAAGTAATAGCTGAATTGATTGATAAGAAAGAGTTAACTGAGTATCCACTTAATTTCAAACATGGACTAAAGGCTGGTCACAAATATTTTGAATATAAGACTCTAAAGGAAATAGATATTGAAGACAAAAGAAAAGATGAAGAAAAGCTTCCTTCATTAGAAGCAATGAAAGCCTATGCATTATGCACTAATAATCCAATAAATGAAAGCGAAGAAATTCTACTTCGAACTATAGATCTTTTGATTGCAATGGGACAAAGAGCAAACGAAGTAGCTTTGCTTCCATATGATTGTTGGGTTGAAAAAGCTGTTATTGGAAAGGACGGACAAGTAGTAAAAGATGCTTATGGCGGAATTATATTGGACGTAGGGATAAAATATTTCGCTGAAAAACAATTTCAATCAAGAGTACATTGGTTGGCTGAACAAGATGTTCCATTTGCACGAAGGGCTGTTGAAAGACTAAAAGCTTTAACTGAAGAACCTAGGAAAATAGCTAATTGGCAAGAACATAACCCGGGGAAATTGTGGAAACTAAATCCCGAAGATAAAATTACTGATGATGATTTGATGCAATTCATTCAATATAAACATGTATTTAATTTACAAAACTTTTTAAAAGTAAATAAAGTAACGCCTGTATTGATTGATAAAAATCCTGATAGAGGTGTCCGGTTTGTTCAAGGTGGATACCAGAAACGATATTTAACCCGATTTCATTTTCGGATTGCTGATGTAGAAAGTGTATTACTACAAAAGCTTCCCGATCATGATGCTCTTAAAGAAAAAGTAAACGGTCGTTGGAAGACGGTCCTTAAAACAAGTGAATTGTTATGCATCTCTTTTGATGGTGCATTTAATTTTAAAGAAAGAGCTACTGTATTTAGAGTATATCCCAGAAGGGTGACAGTAAAAGACATTAATGCAGCATTGGGTTCTGTTAATAGCTTAGAATCCATTTTCCAAAGACGAGGCTTAACAGAAGCTGATGGAAGTAAAATTGTAATGACGAGTCATCAGCCAAGGCATTGGAGGAATACATTGTATGAGTTGGCTGGGATGAGCAATGTTCAGCAAGCATTAGCCATGGGGAGACAAAGATTGGATCAAAATCCTACATATCAACATACCACTTTGAAAGAAAGAACACAATCCCAGGTTGACTTTTTAACTTTTAATAGTGTTGCAGACAAAGTTAACTTTTTGCATAATGGAATTAGAAATAATAAAATTATGGGAAGCATTACGGATACGTATAATTTCCTGAAAAAAGAGAAAGGTATTGAGACTGCTGAATCCTTTCTTAAAACTCATGCCCTTGCATTACATATTACTCCATTTGGTGGATGTACTCATGACTTTAGTCAAGAACCTTGTCAAAAACATTTACAATGTTGGAATGGATGTTCACACCTTCATAGAACCAATGAGCCTGGAGAACTAGAACGGATAAAGGAACAATTAGAGTTGAACGAAAAGGTATTGAAGGAGATGAGGTATAACTCTGAAGAATATGGATCGGACGTATGGATAAAAGATTTAGAAAAGAAGATTGAAAACTTGAAAAAAGGATTAAAATTAAAGCCGTCCTCCTCTCCCATTCAAGTCTTTCCGGATGGTATTCAGATGACTATACCACTTGATCACAAAAGAAGTAGTTCAGTAAGCGAATAAATTATGTCAAAGAAAAAACCAAGAGGCAGAAGTCTTGATGAAAGGCTTAAATTGGAGCTTGAAGAAATGATTCAACTTGGCGTTGAGCTAGCTCCTATTTCCAGATCTGCATTACAGAAAAGATTAGGATTAACCAGCAGGGGAACATTAGCAGTAAAGAGCAGAGCTGCATTGATAGAAAAGGCCCGAGAAATGCAGTTTAAAGCTGCAGGTTTAAATGAATCAGGAACCAAAAGAAGGAATACTGTTCTTGAACAAAATCAAAACCTAAAAGGTAAAATCAAATCATTGGAGAGTGAAAGGGATACACTATTAGAAAAGCTCGCAATGATTATAAATGGTATACAGGCCAGAGGTTTAAATCTTGAAGAAATAATGATACCTTTAAGACCTAATTTTAATAAACATGGAAAGCAATAGTAGCTTCTCTATCAATGAGTTTTTAAGTAATAAGGATCATATTCGGTTAAAGAACCACCAATATGCTTTACTTAAGTATGTCGATACAGAAAACATAATTTCAATTATGTGGAAACATGAAAAACCTCAACTTTCCATTTCATATCCTAATGATTTAGTAGAGCCGGAAGTTAAAGTAATTGATTTGAGCGATGATTTTTATGTTCTCGTTAATAGCGAAGAGACAAACTATGAGGCTCTTTTTCTAATAAAAAAGATTCAATCTCATTTTAAAGTTAGTTTAATAAGAAAGCCTAATTTAATGGTGGAACAGATTGATGTGATTGTTAATGGGGAAAAGGTTGATTTAGAAATTGATACAGTTTAGGTCTGACAGAAAATTATTAAAAATTGTTAATAACCTCTTTCCTGTATTCTTTTTATTTTATCCTGACTAATTGCTTTTTTGTACTTTTCCATCCATTCTATCAATATATTACTTACCAAGGCTCCCATCTCAATATCATAAAAAGTAGCTGTTTCTTTATAAAATCGGTGTGTAAATTCATAAATATTTATGGGTTTAGTACCCTGATTTTCATTGTTCTTTTCAAAATAACTACGGAAGTCATTGTTATTCATATATTTTAAATCTGATTTGGGAAATTTTTTTTTCAATTATAAATCTACAAAAAATCCTCTTGCTGTCTATAGACAGTGGATAGAAAATTCGACTAATCATACTTTACGCATTCTTAAAATTAAAGAATGCTGCAGCAAATTTTTGGTAAGGTTGTAAGAGAATTAAGGATCGAAAAAGGTATTACTCAAGAAAAGCTTGCAGAACTTGCTGATCTAGACAGGGCTTTTATATATCATTTGGAAGCTGGAAATAAAGAACCTTCGCTTACTACAATTTTTAAAATTTCAGATGGTCTGAAGGTCTCCCCTTCTGTGATTATTGGAAAAATCGATGAAATTAGAAGAGGTTAACACTATATAATACTTTTCCATTTAATTGTTATCCCCCTATTTCTGTAATAAATTTTGTTTGTACTAATTGTTAATATTATTTAACTTTAGATATCAAACCCTAATATCCTTTTTATCGGCTTATTAAAATTTTTATTTATTAATGCAATTAGATTTTTCCGAATTAGAAACTAAAAAAAATCCGAAAGAAGCAGGAAAGAGATTTGAGGAACTTGTTGCGGCATATTTTAGAAAGTTAAAAGAAGATCCTATTAATAGAATAATGGATGTTAAAGTGGAACCTTCTGGAGAAGGTGGAGATGGAGGACGAGATATTTTAGTTACATTTAACATAAATGATTCAGTAGTTACTTTTTCTCGTAAATGGGTAATTCAATGTAAATTTCATAATAGTTCGATTTCAACTTCTCATTTGAATAAGGTTAATATACCTTCTTTGATTCATCAATATTCTGCCGATGGTTATCTTTTAATTTGTAAGGATGTTCCTGCAATTTCAACAACAAATATGTTTGAAAGCTTAAGAAAGAATTGCAGGTTTTGTTATAACTATGAAATATGGTCTGGTTCAAGATTTAAGGATTTGCTGTATACTCAAACTGACATACATAAATCATTCTTTCCCAAATATTATCAAGAAACGTTACAATTTATCAGGAATAACAAATGAAGGCCTTTATATCTTGTTCAATAAATGAAACCGAAAAATATATAATTTCAATTCTAGCAATAGAACTTGGTCAAAAAGGCTTTGTATTAAAATCATCATTTAATACGGATCATGGTTCTGAGGTAATGGCAGATATTTCAACAAATGAAATTATTAATTCAAGACTTTTTATTGGAATCCTTTCATCAAAAGGAAATAATAAAACAAAAGTGCTTCAGGATTATAAATATGCTAGATTTATGCGAATTCCGAGCCTACTATTAGTTGAAAATAATGTCAAATTTAGACAAGATATAGATAAGTTACCTAATGTAATTAGATTTGATAGAGATAATCCAGAGTTATCTATTCAAAAAGTTAAAAAAATTATTTCTCCTGATAAAAAGCGCCAATTAAAGCCCATTGCGAAAAAAAATAGCATAACTAAAAAGGAAGAATTTTTTGATAATAACGATGGTTTAGCCTTGGTTCTTGGAGGTGCTGCTTTAATAGCTTTAATAGCGTTACTTTCATCTAATGATAAATGACATTCCGGTAACGTTCAATTCTATCTGAACTGCTAAAACCTAATTCAATGTCATAATGAGACAAGCATTTATATTTTTTATAGAGATTACAACTTTTGGTATGGAACAATCAAGTAACTGATACTGCTCATAAAAGAGTGAATCCTTTAAATATATAATTATGAAATTATTAGTGTAAGTTTTGTCCTGAATTGTTCAGCGAATTTGAAAGCTTTAAGAATCCTAGGGAAACAATGTTTATTAGAAACAGGAGAAAACATAACAATTTAAAAAGTAAGTTAAAATAAACATGGCTATAAGTTTAAGAAAGATATTTAGAGCGGAAATAAAACAAAAATGTCCTGAGTTATTGAGAAGGGAAAAATCCTTACTCGACTATGTAGCTGATAAATACATCGCCCTGTTTATAGTAGTTCCAATATACATCATTCTTTATCTTTCAACTATTTTAATCCCATCTCCTGAGTGTTTAAAGGTAATTACTCTTAATAATGCCAAGGACTTGAACAATTCGAGTAATGGCATATTAGCTTCAATCGTGGGAATTACGATGGTGATAATTGGTTTTATTTTCACCGAAATAAAATCAAAAACATTTGTAAGCTTCAAATTCTTCAGCGAAAAAACTTTTTTATTCCCAATTTTCTATTCTTCCTTAGTGAATATTGTAGGTATGCTAATTATAAGTTTATTAGCGGATACTATTACCAAAGACAACAGTATAAACAATGCAGTATTACTAAGTAATTATTTGATTATCCTTGTTAATATTCCTTTGATAATTGTAATTTTTATTAGAGTTGCTAAATACATGGATTACAAGCCTGTATTTAATACTTACAAAGAAATGGTTTTGAAAAAGGCTACTTGCATTTTGTTTAAAGAAAAGATAGTAGAACTGTTTAGCAATAGACTCACTAAAGTTCTTAAAGATAACAATATTAAAACCACATACACTATAAGTGAAATACACAATCCACAAAGGGTAATTCTTAGTAGTCGAAACAATAGTGGAGTATTGTATGATGTATACATTGATAAGTTTGAGGAAGCCATAACTTCAATTAAAAAATCTCACCCTGATAATGATTTTCAATATTCACAATTTCTAATTGGCAAAAACATTGGAGCAGATACTCCTATTCTTTATGCTAATGAAGATTATGCAATTACTCCCAAAGTAATAAAACTATTTAAAGTAAAAGAATCTCAAAGAGAGGATGAAATAGAGTATACAGAATACATGAAAGATATTCATCAACAGTATATTGATGCAGTTAGAAATAACAATGGAAATTTAGCAGTAGATTATCTTTCCATATATAAAGAGCTAAACGAATTATATTGTAACTCCAACAAAAGTTTAAGATGAGAAGACGAAGAACACTATTTAATAGTGTATCTACAACAATTGATGGAATAGAGGAAGTATTATACGATGGCATTGTCCTGTCTTATCAGAACAACAATCAAGAAATACTTTTTGAGACAATATCAACCCTTGATGATATTATCTATAAGTCTATTGGAACAGCTACAAGTATAGTTTTTTATAGAAATCTTCCATTAATCAAAAATCTTTATAAAATTTCATTATCAAGTGGCAAATACTCTTCTAACTTAAAAAATAAATCTTATGAGAGTATAAGAACTAAAATAACACATATTCTTTTTAGAATAGAACAAAAAGTTGACGCAAGAGACAATGAGGTTTTAGTTAAAGAATTCCTCCGCTATTCATTAACCCAGTATAACGGTCTTCTTCATGATATACTACTAAATAAGGATTTAGAATTATACAAAGAAGCAACAAATGAATATTATTCATATATTTTCAAAAAATACCTATATTCTGAAAGAAATAAAGCCAAAGAAGCTTTAGATTATGAGATAGAATATTATGTAAATTCAGTTGCCATATTTCAATACAGTTGGATTATATATCTCTACAGAGAGGGAAAAATTACAACAAAAGAATGTATTGATTATCTAAATACAAATAGACTTTCTGCAAGAAATTATGAAAGAATTTTAGATACATTAATATACATAGATACAATGTCACATTTCGATGCTTTTGGAGTAGATGAATGGGAAAATGATGTTGTTAAAATCAACCACACATTAGCAAGGTCTCCCTTAAAGCCTCAGACATGGACAAATTTAGGAATGATGATTTTTCTTATTAAAAATTCAGGTCTTGTCACCCGTGAGATAAATCCTAATCGGATAAGGAGTACACAAAGATTTTTCGAATTGTACTTTAATGAATTTCAAGTTACATTATCAGAAATAAGAGCAAATAAAGACATATGGATTCCTATCATTTTTAACAATACATTATCAGATATAACTAAAAATTCAACTGAAGAGGATGACTTTATAAAGAGGATAGATTATATATCTGATTCATTAAAGAGAGCTGCTTCTCAATTGATGAAAATAGAGTTTGTTGACAATAATAACCGATTGGCTTCTGAACCTTTCTCAGAAGCTAAGGCTATTGAGTATCGAGAATCTGTAGGTTCTAAATGGTATAAAAGGTCTTTTTTACATAGACTATTTGAAAATTATGGTAATTGGAAAAACTCTGAAGACTCAGATTCAATTACCCCTGTAGGGTACTTTATATTTCAACAAGGAATGAAAATGATGTTTGTCGAAGAGGGGTATAACCTTGTACATGGAAGTGGTGATTTAGGAAGTTCAATAGCTGACTATGAAGACGGTGATTTTCTCAACAACATTAAAAAAGATGATACACCTGTAAGGTCATTTAATAGTATTGTTAAATGTTTAGATAAGCTAATCAAAGTTATAAAAGCAAATAAATTTACTCCAACTGTAATTATTATTGGGGCGCATTGGGCACATTCTACTAATGATTTAGCTTTTCATAAAGACTTTATTCCTGATTGGAAATTAAAAGAGGAGTCGGAGGAATATAGTTCTAATTTTTCTCTTTATAAAGACATCCCCCTTTATACATCATACAATAAGGATTTTGAAGAATACATTGTGGTTGCTGATTTTCAAAATGCTTTTCTGTTAAATCAAGTGCGCAATGATAAATGGTATAAAGAGCAGTTACAGGTAGATACTATTCCTGTAGATGATAATGAAGCAAGGCGTATATTTAATGAAAACCCTAAAGGATGGAAAATTAGTCCTAAAGGTCATGAATTATCCGAAGAAGAAGCATTAAACTACATAAAGACAGGTATTGTATGGGATATTCATGTTAGAGAAACATTTGAGATAAGCAATCCTTTAGCTTATGCCGTAGGTAGAATACCTCTCCCCAAGAAAGGTTGAGAGAGCATTAATCTCAATGGTAAGATATCATATTTCCCCTTATTGTTATAATCCAATGGAAAAAATTGATAAAGACTCCCCTTGTCCTTGTGGAAGCGGAAAAAAATATAAGCACTGCCATTCAGATAAAGAAGATGTTCATATCAACCATCTAGAAATGGTTAAAGGATCCACAATAGACTTTACAGATTTACTTAAGAACCATAGGTCTGTTCAAATTTTAGGGCTATTAGCGGCATTACAACTGCACCCTGAAAATCATGGTAGAAATGTTCGGTTTGAGCGGTTGTGCCGAGAAACCTTGTTAAATTTTAGCTCTAATGATATTAAGCCATTGGCTTCCTGGGAATTAATGAAAGAAGCGATTGAGAGTTATTCCTCAGGAAGTTATGAAGAAGATCCACTGGCGAACGCTTTTACTGAGACCGCAATTTTTGAAGGAGGTAATTATGTTGTGTACTCCGGTATTTACGTCGGATTTACCGACATCCTCAACCAACTCACCGAGTGTATTTTTCAGGTAAAAAATGACCTAAATAAAGAGTTTGTAAAAAAAGTTGGGGACGCAATTGGATTATTGTTATTCATGAGCAATGCCGTCGCTCATTACTCTGGCCATGTTGCTTATATACATCGAAAAAGTGGTACCAGAAATATTGAATTTCCTGATTATAATAAAACCGTTCAATATACCGAAGCCGTTTACTTTACGAGAGAGTTCTTAAACGAAGCTTGCGAAATTCAGGGATATGATATTGCAATATTGGATGACTTTATATTGCAACCTGGAGGAGATGAACTTCAGAATGACGCACCTGAAGAAAATGTGGTTAATTTCAAACCGATTATTGAGCTACAGGATGCCATCCTACTTTATATGCCAACGGGTATCTTGAATTCACTCATTACATACGTAAATCAAAAAGCAAAGGAATATAACTGTTATGATGAACTACTTGAACTATTTTATGCTAGGCAGTTTCATCTAAGTTGCGCAGCACTGGGTAGCAGTGGCTGGTGGGCTGCGGATATAGAATTACCTCCACTTAAAGGTTCTCTATTTGTGCGGGAGAAGGTATTTCAGTTCGATAATCAAAAATTAGGCTATGTATGCTTTGTTCAACCCATTAAAAGCGTACCGACAGAATTTGCTGGCAATTCTGGTAAAGAGGCAACAGATCCATATAAGGAAAGAACTAGTGAGGTAGTTGATTTTCTAAGAAACCTCCATGGGCAGCAACCTTTTGACGTCTTCAGCCTCTATATTATTGGAGAAGCCTGGCAAGATTTCTTTTTTGTATGGTCAAAACCCTCTGCAGGTAATCAATCATTGGCTTTAACTTATCGAGAACTTTGGACAATAACACATTCGTCCACAATTAACAGCTTAACATTATGGAAATTTGCAAAGTGTTACAGCAGAACTAATGAACGTACAAGAGTTATGTCCACGGGTGGGACTTTGGATACTTATGCAGTATACCGGAATAATTATGGCAGTTTGATGGACTCAGATGAAGCTAATCCGTTAGATGGCTTGCTCATAATTGAAAATGGAAGTTCAGACGATTTCAAAAGGGAAATACAAAAGCAGCAAAATGAACATGCTGCTCCGATCTTTTACAAAGGGCAATTAGCTTATACTAAAGTTACACGTTATAAAAATTATGCCCCAATATATGTAGAAAGAGAGTTGAGTGAAAGTTTTCGTATAGTTATAGAGAGCTACAAAATGCCCATCTGGGTGACTAACCCGCAGACGAAAGGAAGGAGAGAAAGTTGGGGTACCTATGTGTGTGAAGCCATTGCTTTTTGGTTGAATAAAATGTCTTACCTCCTATCTCCATATCTAAATGAACAAGATTTCATACAGTTTGAAATAGAAGTTATTGTAGCTGATGAAATGTTAAATCTGCAACAATTTCAGGTTAGACAAGTAGCCCTCACAGAAATACATATCAAGAGCGAAGTAATTCCGCCCACTATAAGGATCACTATCCCCTTTAACTATATCTATGTTGTAAGCCTGCCCGACAACACTGCTGATAAAATGATGATGAGAACAGTAATGCAGGGAATGGTAAATTATATAAAGGCAGCAGGAAATAATACAAAACTTAATGGACAAATTATTGAAGAAATTATTAATAGCACGCTACGTCCTGCTAATGCGAAAATGCTTCTTTTTAATGATGCTTCTTTAAATATAAAAATTGACGATCGAGACCTTCCACCGCTTTATTATATAAATGATACTGACGTATCTTATGTTTTGGATAATCTTGTAAGCTATCTACCTGAAGAATATGAAATATCCATCGATATTCTGGAAAAGAAAAATAAGATTAAGCTCTGTGACGATATTGTAACTGCTCTTATAAATCAGATTTCTGATCGGATTGCTTTATTTGATGGAGCCGGATTACTAAAGTGGCTAATCAAGCTGAATGAAAAGTGCATACAGGTGAGGGAATTTCGGGAAATACTTATTCCTGCGAAAATTGCCTGCTTCAGTGACTTTAATTCTGAAGTTCGGCTGTTAATGGATGACGAAAAAAATCTGGTGATAACTGCCCATGCAATTAGGACATTGATAGAGTTTATAGCTACCCAAATTCCTTCTGGTCATAAATGGCCAAACTATGACGATATAGGCGAGCTCCTTGCTTTAACTAATCAACTTACTGAATGGGGCGCATTGAGCGAAGCTATGCGATTGGGCCTTGACGATCCAAAGATGGGATTATTGCCGTCAGGTCGTATTGGTACTGACAAAACATTGGAGCGGGAAGCATTTAAACCATACGCCGTAGCTAAAACTGAAAGTACATTGTTTAAAAATGTAGAAGATTTTGAATCCAATTATGTTCAGTCGAAGAAATCAAAGGACGTGAGTGAAACAGATGAATCAAAAGCACTCGATACAGCTTTTAGAGCAGAGTTTGGAATAACTCTTACCAATTTATCAAAAATTATCGGTGCTCTAGTAAACGAGGCCTTCACCAAAGGTAAGTCTTGCATGGATATAGAGGAATCTGCAATAATAAAAATTCTATCCTCAATTCAAGGTGTTAGCACCGATGATCTCAATTGCGCGCTTAAATTACTGACGTTATTAGAAAGAACTGGGATTGGTATACCCCCTGTCGGCTACACCCCTATTGATATTTTCCCTTGGCGGTATAATAGATCAATTTCTTATATCAGGAGGCCATTGATTAAACTTCAGAATGAAGGTAGTTACTATTATTATTATGGACATAGGCATTTAATTCAATTTATTGATAACTTATTCTATTTACTTTATTCAGGTAAATTGCCTAATGTTAAATCTGAACTAATGACAAGTTGGCTTGCCGGAGTTTCAGGAGACAAAGGCAAGCCATTCAGGAAAGCAGTAAAAACTTGGATTGAGCAGAACTCAGATTTTCAGGTAATACCTCATGAAGTTAAAATGGAAAATTTAGTTCCTCATGGCTATAAAGAAAGTGATAAGCCCGAAGGGGATATTGATCTTCTTGTGATAGATCATATCAAATACATAATTTATCCCATTGAATGTAAAAACATTCAAGGAGGTAGAAATGTACATGAAATGAAGGTTGAAATAGATGATTATATTGGTCGTAACGGTAATGATAAAAAAGCTAAAATAAAAAAGCATTTGATACGACATCAGTGGCTTAATACAAATAAGAATTCTTTAGCCAGCCTAGTTCCAAATGCAGAAGAATATGAAATTAAATCATTCATATTAACTGCAGATGAGATTCCACTTGGTTATCTAAAAAAAGATACCCTCCCCTTACCTTTGAAGTCATTTGCTTTTTTGAGAAAACTTGGTGTATCTTATTTGTCGGATTTAAAATAATTCGTTCTTTGTGTTACGGTCAACCCAAAAAAGCCATGGATTATAGCCGAGTTAAGATAATTCAGAAAATTATAATTAAACAAATAGTATAACAAATGTCCGCAATTGCTGCCTTAAAAGGTTATAGAACCCAATTCTTATACTCATTACATTTTATCCTATCCAATATGAAAGAAGATTTCATATTTCGTTTGGAAGGAGAAGAGGATTTAGATGTCTTAGACAAGAATGGTAGTCTTTTATACGCCATACAATTAAAAAATTTAGGAAAGACAATAACATTATCAGATATCTTATCAGATAACAAAACATCATTTATAAAAAGATTTTTAGATAAATATCCAAGCGCAATTCCTATACTTGTTTCATATGGTGAGATAAATGCGGAATTAAAGAATTGGACGGTTTATAAAGACAGTATCAGTGAAAAAGATAAAGCGACTTTAAAAAAATATAGGATAGCCGCAGATGAGTGGAAACTAGTTAAGAGCAAAACTCAATTCAAAGAAATTAATGAGGGGGTAATTGCAGAGGAAGTAAAGAAAATGATGAAGGAAAGTTTTTCTTCAGTTGATCCAATTCCTACAATAGGTTTTATGTTAAACTGGTTGCAATTCATTGCTGAGAAGCAGCAGCCCATTACAACAAAAGAGTTTTACAGAAAGGTTGAAGATTTTGCGAAATATATCTCTGAGAGAATTTCAATACATGAACAGTATGGTTTAGTTTTAAAACCATTGCATAAAGTCACAACAGAAGGTGTAAATCAAAGATTATTAGAAAAGGAATTCTATAATGCCACATTGACTAGATATGAGCATATTTTATTAGGGCTTGAAGTAAACAGAGAAAATTACTTAGAAAAAATCAATGAAGAAATAAAAGAGCATAATACCATCATATTAAAAGGTGCTTCTGGGCAAGGAAAGACAGCGTTATTATATAGTTATGTAAATCAATATATCAATGATTGGCTTTCTTTTGAATTAAAAATTCAACAAGATCCTATTATTACTCAAAAGTCCATTCAGGCCATTTCTTCAATAAGTAAGAATCTTGATATTCCAGCTGTTTTTGTAATCAATATAAATCCTAACTCCACTGAGTGGATTCAGATAATTAAAGAATCCGCACATTTAAATCATATAAAGTTTTTGGTTGCAATCAGATATGAAGACTGGTATAGAGCTACAGCAATTGGAATTGAATTTGAATACAAAGAAATTGATTTGTCTCTTTCAAAAGAAGAGGCTGAAGTTATTTATTCAAGATTGAACCAACGAAATAAAATCAGTCATTTTGCTGATTTTGATGAAGCCTGGATTCAAATTGGGAGCAATACGCCGTTATTGGAATTTGTTTATTCTATTACTCAAGGAGATTCATTGCGTAACAAATTAAAACAACAAGTTCAGCAAATTTTAAAGGAAGACGGTCTAAGTAATAATCAACCAATTGAGTTTTTAAGGATCGTCAGCCTTGCCGATTCTATGGGAGCCAAAATTGATGTTTCAAAACTTGATTCAAATTTTGATTACCAGTTTATAATTGAAAAGCTAGAGAATGAATACCTAATTAAAAAATCAGCAGACAAACAATATATACAAGGACTTCATATAGTTCGTTCGCAAAAGCTTCTTGAAATACTTTTCAATGAATATACTAATCATAAAGAAGAATATGGCTATAAATGTATCTCCCTATTAGCGGAAGAAGATGTGTATTTATTTCTAGTACAATTGCTTTATCTTGAAATATTTAAACCTGATCAATTTATATCTGATTTAAATAAGAAGTTCTCTGTAAATGACTGGTCTGTTTATGCATCAATAATAAAAGCCTTTATATGGGCAGGTACTCGTGAGTATGTTGAAAAAAATCGGGAAATTATAGATGAATGTAGAGCAAATTATGGTGATGCATGGACAATGATTTTGGATTTTTTGTTTGGAACTAATTATGATAGAAATGGGATGCTTGACATGCTCAATGTGGATGAAGAGCATAGAAAAAAGATTGATGATATTAATAAAAGATTATCATCCAATCAATTAGTTTATAACTTAGCATCTAATGTTATAAATAAACTTAATTATCCAATTGATACTCCAACTACAAAAATTGAATGGAAATCGTTTGGGGAAACCTTATTTTGGCTAAAAAATATTCCTAATAGTAAGGAAAGTATACCTCTTTTTACGGATAATAGATTTGAAGCTGCTTTTAAAATATTAGACAGTAGTAGCTTGTCAAAACTTATGTTGGGAATGCATTTTTATTCACCTGAAATGAATGCGATTAGAATAAAATATGCTGGTTATTTGGTTGATCGAATAAAAAGTGATTTTGATATTATTCACTTACCTATGGATGAAGATGAAGTAAGCATACATTATATAATTGACATCTTAAAGGCTGATGATGAAAGATCAACAAATGATTTTGTTGTGAATATTCTAGAATTATTAAGAACTGCGTTTCCAGAAAAGAAACAATTCAACTCTCAAGGATATGGTCATAGATTGCAAACACTTTCAGTTGATTATGATCCTACGCATAAAACCATTCCTATTGAAAGTTTACCCTTAGAGGAATGGGTAAACATAAATTCTTGCATTATTAAATTATATGAATATAAAAATCGACCTAAAGATTGGAATGACTATTGTATAAATTTAAACCAATGGGAAACACAAATTAAGGATAAAATTAATGAGTTTAATAGATCTTTTGATTTGCTGCTTAAAGGAAGTAAAACCTATGCACCAGTGACGCGAGTTATGGAGAATATTTTTTTTAATAGACTTGAAAAAATTAAGGAGCCAAAATCAATTATCGATCCTTTAGGTATATTTGTAGGTAAGAAAAAAAGACAAAATTCTGAAAACGAAAGAGAGCAATTAAATCAAGCATTATACTCAAAGTTTGAAATGTTTTTTAAAAGCTTTTCTGATTTTAAAGGAGATATCGAAAATTTTATTCACCAGTCTGCACAAACTTTGACATCAAAGATTAAATTAAAAACAGAAGAAGGACACATTCATAATGAAAATATAGAGCGCTTATCTCAAGTTAATTTATACAATGCAATTAATAAACTTAAAGAATATAATAATCAATATAATCATACTTTAGGCACCATCGATGTTTATCACAAAACCAAAATTGAGATTAATAATTTACTCACTGCCGCAACTTATTGGAAAGATTTTTTGAGTGATAATACCAAAGGACAGCACTCCTATGAAAGAATATTTAAGCTTAAAAGTGATTTTGAAAACCGAATAATTAGAGATTGTAAACAGGCTTCTAAAGCAAATCAATTTTCAATACAATATATTAATAGTAAAACTACAGAGGGAAAGCCAATATTACTTATTGATGGCGAAAATCCTTTCTTGTCATTACAAGGGATGAAAGAAGCCTATAATATAATACAGCAGGCAATAAATAATCCTGAATTTACAAGTCTTAAATACCTAATGTTGCAACTATGGTTTTCTAATATTTATTTCATTCAAACGGTTTATAATAAAAGCGTTAATAATAAATGGAATGTGATAATGCTAAACATTATCAAGGATGATTTATTGGAAGAGTTGTCCCTTATTAATTTTATACAAAAACCTATTGCAACTGATATTCTTGAAAGCCTTAATATCCAGAGTTGGGCACATTTGTATCCTGAATTCAATGAGATAAACAAAGCTATTGAGTCATATGGTAGATTGATTTCATTGGTTGATCATTTTTATGATTTACGATTGTTTGATCAAATTGAATTAAAAGATGAAGACCAGAAAAATTTATCCCACCATATAGAAAAAATAGGTTTAGAATTACAGCGATCTCTTCAATCTGTATTAGATTCAGTGGTGGTTTGGCTTAATATGTTTCCTTTAGATGAACCCACTTACAACTGCAGCGAAGACGAGCAGGAATATTTTAAAGCATTGATCAATATTAGGGATAATATTTTTCCAGAACCTAAAGGCGAAGAAGAAGATTATCAGGTTGTAATAAACATGGAAATTATCTCTAAATGGATTGACAGATTAAGAGTGTGTAATGAAAACTGGGAAGTATTTATACTCTTGCTTTATGGCAAATATGTAAATAAGTACAAATAAATCAATTACAAATTAGAAGCGTTTTTTTTGTGATCCAGTTGTCATTGGATAAAATTCAACAGATATTATTTTGTAACCTTTCCATTGTTAGGACAGCTCTAAAGTAGAACAACTATGGTTTATAATTATCCTGTTAAAGAGTAATGAAATCACCCTTTTGAAAGACATATAGTTCTTTCTTCTAAATCTTCATAGTTAGTATTTTCATTAAAATCCTTAAGAGCTTTTAAAAATTGTCTTAAAAAAATATTACTAGCAAAAGTCAACAAATGATCAGATTAAATTTCATTTTTATATTTATAGGGAAAATTAAGAACAGATGTCCATTCTTGAGAAAGAACTAATTTAAAATATCTTCTTGATTAAATTTTCATTACAAATTATATTAAAATTAGAAATTGATGTTTGTTCAATGGAAGGTTAGTAATTATTATAAATAAGCTTAACTTTTTACCCAGTCTCCTAACTTCATATCTTCTTGCAGTATATGTTTTAGGAGTATTATTTTTTCCTTTCCAACTATTTCGTGGTGATTAGGAATAGCTACAAGAGCATTCTTAAGTTCTTCAGAAAGTTTGTGTTTCTCTATAAGTTGATTTATTATTATAGAGCTAAAGAAAAATTTTAGAGAGATGTTCTTATCAACAAATAATTGAATTAGTGGAATAATATGGCTCTCAAGTTCAGGCACTTTAATCACTTGTTCAATTAATTTTATTACAGTAAAATCAGGATCTAATGCTGGATATAATTTATCAAATATAAAATTTTTGCCCCAAAATTTAAATAGGTCTCTCTTATCCCCAGTTTGTTGCAGTAATTCAATATGTTCTACAATTATTGAAACTAATTCTTTTTCATTTTCTTCATGTTGATATGCTTTAATTATGATATTCCATAATTTTTCTGTTGCGACAAGCGCACAACTTGTAGTAGCAGTTTCATAAATTAATCTTAAAAGTTGTTCCCTTTGCTTATATGGACTTCGACACATATTTCTCCATATCCAAAAACCATCTCGCCAATCGATTGAAAATCCATTCACCCCTTTATTCAAAAGTTCTCTTAAACATAAGTGGTAAAACGGATCCTTCTTTGAATTCAATATATATCTAACTAATATATTCCAAAAATTTTTATTATGATGATGCACTGCAAGCCACCATAAAGGCTGTGGGTGTCCAAAGTAAACATGCAAACAATCCAACAATAGATTTTCAGGGAAGGATTTTACGATCTGTTGAATTTCCATTTGAAAAAAATTGGGATTTCCTAAAATCTCTTGTTGAATTTCTAAAGGGGGATTAGTATATGAATTTAATAAAACTGCCTTGATCCACCGAACATCTTTTCTTGTGGACTTCACTAATGAAATCACCTTTTCCTTTTCTGAAATATGCATATCTTCCCAATACTCAACAATCCACTTTATATTTGAAATCAAAAAAATTGTTACTGGATATGTAATTAACTTATCGAATAATACTTCCCTAACCTTATAATCCATCTTCGTAAACTTCATTAAGTAATCAGCCACGGACATTTCATATTCATCCGGGTATGCACCATTTTTTATTCGATAATCTATTCTTTCATACCATACTTGTAATATTGTCAAACCTGCTTCTTTAGTCAAATAGTTAAGTGATTCCGTTATTGTAAGTCCGAAGAGTCCTGGGTTAAAGTAAACATCTATAGGAATTTGTTTTATGAAAACAGGAAATAATTCTCCCCACACTGTCCAAAGGTCTTTCTTCTCAACTTCATTCATGTTTTCCCAATCAATACCATCAAGCTGATAGTCTTTAGCAAATGTTGTAAACAATTTGTTTAACCGAATAGCTATTGGCCTTTTAATTAGCATTTGCTTAAGTAATCGAAGAAGTTGTTCTTTATTGGAATTCGAAAACATTTTCCAAGCCATTAAGCAAGATCGCACTCCTTCAAACACTACAGAAGGATGTTCATCTGCAAAAATTATATTTAGTTGATCAACTCCAATGGTTTTGCCAGTTCTTAATACAAATATGTGGGCAGCAGATTCCCGAATAAATACTTCTTTATATTTTAAAAATTTTTCAAATACTATATCTGATATTCTTTTATCTTCATCATTTCGAATAGCAAGTAAATAATGCCATGATTCGTATGAAGAAACAAATTCATTTCTTTGAAATCTATTTTCAATATCAATAATTTCTTTATCCTCAATTGAAACAAGATACTCTTCAAAACCTATTCCACCTTCAGTACTTATAAAGGGTATAGATTCATTATTCCAAAAAATGTGAGAAGATGATACTCCTCCAGATTCCAATTTGGAAATTAATATAGTTTTATGATCTTCATCAAGTAAATCCATGTATTCTATTAAGAATACCAAAATTCTGTCCTCAACAGAAGGGTATATTGAATTCAAGCCTTTGAAAGCAATGTCAAATATTTCAGCTTTAAATTCATTTGGAATATATTTAATTAAAAAGGAAAGTTGACTTGCTACTATAAATGAAGTTTTAGGATCAATACAAAATAATGCTTTTTTGACCTTATCTAGAAATCTCTTTTGTGCAGTCCTACTGCTATCAAAAAATAAATAACGTCCAGCCTCTAGATAATTAGGATGAGAAAAAAATAACGTATCATCTTGATTAGTGATAAAAAAACGCCTTTCTAAATATTCTAGAGTGTTAAGGATTTCTTCTTTCAAAGTAGGTTCTGCATCGTATTTAGGATAATTGGCATCTTCAGGTTTCAATGCTGTGGCTAAATAAAAATCTTTATCGATTAACGTATAATAGTTTTCGTCTTCCGAAAGTATATATGCAAGTTCTCGTTTATTTACGCCTTCCGTTGTGTTAGACGTTAAAGCTAATAAAGATAAAATTTCTGCAATTTTTATATTTTTATCACGAATATTTTCTCCAATTTCTAGAGAATTCATTCTAGCAATATGTTCTAACTGATCTTTTGTTTTGCCCCGCAAATCAGAAATATCAGTTCCAGCTAAAAATTGCAATTGCCCTATTTGAAGTTTTCCTTCACCTTCCGTTTTTGCAATAATCTTTTCAATTTCTATTATTATTTCTCTTGGTATATTTCTTTCATTTGTGATAGTCCTCCAGTAATCTATTAAGAAATCACTATTAGTAAGGGTTAAGTCGTGCCATTGTTTTCCATTTATCTTTTTATAATTGAACTCTCTAATGGAATGAATTTCTTTAAGTATCTCACGGCGGGTTGTAATAATTAATTTATGATTAGAAGAAAGGTTTTTGCCTAAACTTTCAATTTTACTCCAAATACTTAAACTTTCAGGTAATTTTTCAATATGTCCCCAGGGGTCTTCTAATATGGCAATTTTGTCTTCTACAGTGTTTTGTGAAAAGAACTGATTTATGAATTGAAAATCAGTGTTAATGGTGTAATTATATCCTTCACAAAAAAAATGGTAAGCAATATGTTTTGCTAATTCACTTTTGCCACAAAGAGTAGTTCCAGTTAACAATAATAGATTATTGTGCTTCAATTCTTCAATTAAAACTTCTTCTTCTATTCTTTTTTTATAGTTATTATCAATTATAGGTGCCGCTGCTTTCTTTTGATTGATCAGGTCTTGAACCAGTGGTACAACATTTAATTTTTTATCTCTACCATCTCTTATTATATCTAATAAATTAGCTTGAACATTGTCTGTTAATGATTGAGCTATATGATATTTTTTATTTAGTAATGATTTTAATTCACGCGTTAAAACATTCTCTAATGCTTCTTCCCAAATAATGACCTTTTTCAATACATCTGTCAAATGGTTCTTGTCTTGAAAAACTTTAGATTGTGATATACAATAATTTTGACGTAATGTTAATAGCTTAGTGGTGTTGTCAGAATATTCAGATAAGGCCTTTGTAAATTCTTGATTCCATTTATGGGTAATAGAAATAGCATTATGAGGAGCTATTTCGGATACTGCCCTTTTTAATTGAACTACATCATCGTTACACCTCCCTTGGGTAATAAATAATACTAAATGATTACTATTATTAATCCTATGTAATAAATTATTATCCACACTACCCTCTTGGAAATGGGTAAGCCAGCTGGTTAGCTTAGGAATATCTAGTTTTGAAGCTTCCCTTTTTACTTGTATTTCTATACAAAACTGTTTAGATTCTAAAGTAATCACAACATAAGCGTCCTCACTACCTTTTTTTTCCACAAAAAAAGATTGTATTTTGTCTAATCCGATAACTAAAGCCAAATATGCAGTTGCTAAATATTGATATTCGTAACCTTGTACACCTGAAGAAGTGATTGACATAATCAGAAAGGAATTGTTAAATGTAAAAGATCAAAAAAGAATAATTTATGATTATGCAATTTTGTTTTTATTCTCTAATTGGAAAAAAAAATATTGAAAAAAAATTGAGCAACGATTAAAGTATTTTTAGTTATGAACATTATATATGAACAATACCTCAAACTGAAGCAAACGAAATTGCATGTAATTATCTATTATTCAGATTTATATATATAAATTATGAACAAATAACATTGAGCACTTGTTAAATAGAAAATATAGAAACCATCCCACTGATTTACCCAGATTTTAAGTTTTGACTTTAATACTATACATCCTATAACTTGTAGAGTTTTACTTAAGAATAATCTCCCAACTTCTACTCTGATTTCTGATTCTATAATTAAAGGAATGCCTTTTATAATCCTTTGATTAAATCCATCTCGATAATTGACTTTGTATAGGTTTTAATCAAAGGATTATAAAATATCACAATTCCAATTTCAATTCTGGTTACGTTTGATTTCTTTTTCTGAAAATTATCGTCTTTTCCTTAGTCATTTACCGGATTTCAGACTCTTATACAATCTTTCAACTACAGTTGACCTCTACCTATATTTTACTTTAATGTATTGATAATCAATATGTTAAGTTGTGTTTTCCTAACAGTAATTCTACTTTTTCCTTAGTTTTTTCTTTAATTCTTTCGTTTCCAATTGGTTAAATTCTGATTCCAGATGAAGAATCCCATCAGTTGACGGTGCTGTTGTCCTCTTTGTCTTTATTCCGGTAAAGCTTCTGGCTGTTGACCAATTTTAAATTTGACCAGGTAAAGGCTTTGCCAAAGAATTTTTTATTAACACACCTAATTCAAGCTTTTAGAATAGAATTTACATTTGTAAACAGTCATCTGAAAAAATGATAGCTAGCTATAAAAAGTTGTAAGACAGTGTGTAAATTATAGTTTAGTTTTGTGAATTATAAAAAAAAGGGTTCTTCTCAATAAGAAAAACCCCTTCTTAAAATTGCGTAAATAGACTCTATTGCTGTTATGCTTTATCTTCCCCTGAATCTTTAATAATCACTACTATTAAATTATTTTAACTCTGATTTTATCGAATACTTCTGGTAAGAACCAAACACTCCTAGTCCTCCTTTTATATTTGTATAAATATTCTGAGGTTCAGAGAATGGATCATCCTGATAATTTGAATCGTAGCTTTTATAAAATTCATAATAATTTCTATCAATATTCAGAAGACTGAGGCCAATATTGCTGAAACGTTTTTTCATAGATTCTAATGGTGTATCCGCCTTGAATGGTCCCAATTTACCGTTTGCAAAACCGATATCTTTAATCACAATACTTTTAGTATCAAAATTCAGGCTATATTGGTAATTATACATGGGATAATTGTAATAGGTGGAGTCATATAAAACCCCTATCTCACCAAAGATTCTATAATAATTGCTCTGATTTTGTATATCATCCCACCACACCGAAATCCGGATGCTCTTGCCTGAATATCCATAATTGGATGTACCTTCTACAGTATCTATTTTGAATGTGAGGCTTGAATTGATTTCTTCCGGAACAGTTGTTTCTGCTTCCGCATAAAGGCCTGCAGGAGTTGAAACAGTCAGATGGTACGTTGCTCCGGGAACTATCGGAAATTGAGAAGCCGGAACTGTATAAGAAGATGATTTTTCATCAAAAAGCAGCGAAGCAGAAACTCCATTACCTGATAACAACACCGACGCATCTTTCACAGGAGGATTTAAATTATACATCTGATCGCTCTTCTTGTAAATCGGAACTGATTTTCCTACAAATATTTTAACTACAGTGTCTTGAGGCGAAATGTATCCCCCAATAACAAGTTTAGGCTCTATTTTGGGCATATCTTTTTCGTCTAATGTCCTGATGCAGCCTGACAAAAAGGAAGACACGAATAAGATAAAAATGATATAAAGATATATACGAGACATATTCTGGTATTAAAATTTGAAGTTATAGGTTATTGAAGGAATGATTGGAAAAAGAGATACTTGTTTAATGACATTCATTCCATTTTCACTACTCATAAAATAGAAGTATGGGTTTCTCCTTGAATAAGCATTGTATATACTTAAATCCCATGTCCTCTCACGACCTGAAGGAAACTTTTTGATAAATTTAATGCCTATATCAAGCCGATGGTATGCTCTCATTCTGTATTCATTTTTTATTCCATAATCTGTAAGGCTTCTGCCGCCAATACTACCATTGCTTCCAGGATTATGCTCAATACCTCCATATTCAGCATTGGGGATAGTGATGGCATTACCTGTTCCGTATACCCAGGTTGCTGAAAGATGAACCTTATCAGAAAGTTTGTACATTCCAACAAGTGAGATATCATGCCTTCTATCGTAACGAGCATAAAACTTCTTTCCAAAATTCACGGAGTCAAATTGCAACTGGCTCCATGACAATGTATATCCTATCCAACCTGAAAATTTCCCTGCTCTTTTATGAAGTAAAAATTCCAGACCATATGACCATCCTTGACCCTGGGTAAGATTTTTTTTCCAACTGCTTTCATTCTTCTCTACAATATCTTCAGATAATAAAAAAGTAGCACCTTCTTTAAATCCTACACTTCTGTTGGTTTTCTTATAATACCCTTCAATACTGCATACCATATTTTTTCCAGGAATATCTTTTGCCAACCCTAAAGCAATTTGCTTTGATTGTGCAGGTTTTATATTGTCGGTTGTGGGAACCCAAAGGTCCAATGGTAAACCAATTCCCCCGCTTGTCACCTGATATATATACTGATTCATTATTGCAAATCCTCCTTTAATTGCAATATTGTCCGTTATCTTATATCCTGCGCTTATTCTGGGTTCCGGAAATACATAACTTTTGTTTGCTGTAATATAGCCTGACAGTCGCACACCAGCATTGATTGTAAGTCTTGGAATGGGTTTAAAGGTATCCTGAAGATAAACTGAAGTTTCAACTGCTTGTATCTTATTGTCAACCTTCACATCGTTAAAACCTGTTTCACGGTATGTTACGGCTTCCGGTTTAAAAGTATGAAGTGTAGAGATCAATCCTATTTTTAATGTATGACTGGAAGATGCTGATATATTGAATTCATGTTTTAATGAAATATCTTTTACATTAGAAATGTAGCGCAGTTTATAGTTATCTGTTCCATATTTCTCATCTATATTAATATCAAAAACATAATTACTATAAATGAGCGATGTCTGAGAATTTATCTTTTCATTATAAATATGATCCCATGCCAGAGTGCTTGCAGCATTGCCCCACCTTAACCAGGCACGGGAATCACTTTCACCATCTTTAAATCTTGCCCAGAATTTGTCTCTCCCAAAATAACCGCTCAGATAGATTCTGTTTTTAGGGTTGATGTCAAAATTGAATTTCCAGTTGAGGTCATAAAAAAAATAGCCACCCTTGTTATCAGATGGAAGTAACGGATACATCAATGCATCCAGATAAGTCCGTCGACCTGAAATAATAAAGGAAGACTTCCCTTTTTTTATTGGCCCTTCTACCGTCAGACGTGAGGCGATAAGGCCCACTCCTCCTTCTGCATGTATTTTTTCGTTGTTTCCATTTCTTATTTCCATATCCACTACAGAAGAAAGTCTTCCTCCATATTTGGCAGGAAATCCTCCTTTGGTAAGTTCTACACTTTTGAGCGCATCACCATTGAACGAAGAGAAAAATCCGAAAAGATGATAAGGATTGTATACTGTTGCATTGTCGAGCAGGAAGAGGTTTTCACCTGGACCTCCACCTCTTACATACAAACCAGCTGTACCTTCACTTCCTTTTTGAACACCAGGCATCAGTTGAATGGTTTTCAAAACATCCTTCTCTCCCATTAGTGTTGGTACATCCTTAATCTGATCTATGGGAATTTCGATATTACTTATGTCAGCCCCATCACTTACTGTTTTAAACCTCTTCCCTTCAACAATTACTTCCTTTATTTCGGCAGCTTCTTCAGAGAGCGGTACATCTAGACGCAAGTCACCTTTTATAGCTATCACTTTCTTAACAGTGCTGTAACCGACAAATGAAAAGGTAATTTCGGCAGAATCAGAAGGTGTAACAGAAAGATTGTAATAGCCTTTAGTATCAGTCGTCGTTCCATCACCTCCGGGGGATACCTGTATCATTACACCTGGCAATCCTGTTTTGGTTTTTGCATCTCTCACGTAGCCACTTATATCATAGTGTATATCTTGTGCCATGACGTTCGAATACATTATTGAAATAAGCAAAAAGAGAAACAGATAATTTAAAAGTTTCATTATAAAAGTTGTTAAAAATTATTTTTATAAAATTATTTAAAAACAAGATCTCAACGGGTTATAGTATGAATTATTTTCTTTGATTCTTGAAAAGTATATTTTGAGGAATTTTATTTATCTTATATTTCTCTCTGTGATTTAATTTCCTTAATCCATTTATTCATCAATTAATTATTATACTTTATAATATGACCAATCTGTGAAGTTAAGATCGTAGCTCCTTAAATAATGTAACTTTTGATACCAACAGATTTTTGCAAACTAATAATGATCCACAGGACATGGATTATAATACACTAAAAAATTAAGCTAAACTTCAACCATGCATAGAGCTCAACCTTGTGTTTACAGAATACCACCCTCTCCTGGGCTTGAGGAAAATTTTACTTGATGATACCAGCCCTGGAAGGGCGACTTTATGCCAATATAGGGTGAAGCCCTATGTTGATTGCTATGCAAAGGGTATGAAGATTAAGTAGCTCAGATGTTTCGCAAGCTCAACATGACCAGAGTAAAGAATCCTTAAGCTGAAAAAATTTCTTAAAGGAGAAAGAAAAAGCCGGCGAAAAAATATTAAAGATCTTTTATATTTTCAAATCTTATAACTTTTTCAGTAGTCCTAAAAACTCTTCCTTTCTTTTTTCTTTCTGAAAAACTCCTGAATAATTTGCAGTTATTGTACTGCTGGATGTGTCCTGAATACCTCGTGAAGATACGCAGAGATGAACAGCATCTACAATGACTGCAACGTCTTCGGATTGCAAAGCTTCTTTTAAGCCTTCTGAAATCTGGTTGGTGAGGCGCTCCTGGACCTGTGGGCGCTTTGCATAATATTGTACCAAGCGATTTATCTTAGAAAGACCAATTACTTTTCCTCCGGAGATATACGCTACATGGACTTTACCTATAATAGGAACGAAATGATGTTCACAATAGGAATATAAGGTTATATCCTTTTCAATCAACATTTCATTATACCTGTACTTATTATCAAACAGTTTAATGTTTGGTTTATTAGCGGGATTTAATCCGCTAAAAACTTCCTTTACATACATTTTAGCTACCCTGTGCGGTGTTCCGCTTAAGCTGTCATCCCTCAGGTCAAGTCCTAACAGATACATAATTTCTCTAAAATGTTTCTGTATTAGTTTGATCTTGACTTCGTCATTCATTTCAAAAGCATCATCACGTAAGGGAGTATCTATGGAAGTCCCGATGTGCTCATCTCCTATTGTATCCGTTGTTTCAGTGACCAGATTCATGCAATTATAGTTTTATTTCCGCCATCACTCTTTTTACCATGGCATCGCAATACACCAGGTTAAACTCAAAAATTTCAGAAGGTGTATATGATTTTTCAATTTCTTTCTTCAACATGCCCTTAGCTCTATTGAGTCTCACTTTAACGTTAGATTCGCTTATACCCAATATGTCAGATGTTTCAGCTACATTCATTCCGTTTATTTCCCTTAAGGAAAAAACCATTCGATAGTCCAAAGGTAATTGCTGTAAGGCATTTTCTATAACCAGTCCAAGCTCTTTGGTTAGAATGGTTTTGGTCATATCAGCGGACTGATCATCAGAAAACATAGGAGTACACTCGGTTTTTATTTCATCAGGGATTTCGTTCTTAAAACCTGATTTTTGTTTTTTCCTAAAGCAATTGTTAAGCATTATTTTGGTTATCCAGGTCTTGAATGATGCACGATTTTCATAACTGGATAAATTTACATAAGCATTTATAAAAGTATCCTGCATGAGATCCTGTGTGTCCTCATGATTGTAGTTATATGCCCTGCCTGTTTTATATAGGTGGGCATTGTTTCTCCGGATAAGTATTTCGAATAATGCTATCTCCCCTGCCAGAATCTTTTGTATTATTTCTCCGTCAGAATATTGGTCAGATTTCATGTTGCTACTCCTAGATTGAGTTGGAGCATTTGATTGTTGTGGTACTAAAATTGGCATTTCCCTGTTACGCTTTAATAAATGTGGCTAGTCTTGACATGGAAAATGCTCCTATAGCCATTGTTAGGTCTCGGACGGCTATGTCAAAATATCGACCGCTTGTGATCAGCGTTATGGCGATAAGTGTTAACCATGCTGCAACAATCAGCCCTCCGATTTGAGGTTTTATTAATACGATGACTCCTGCTACTATTTCAATAACTCCTACTATCATCATAAATATGTGAGGGGAAAATGGCAACATGGGCTCAAGACTTGGGTTCAGATAATTTTCCCAGGTGGTGAGAATATTCGTGAATTTGTCAAGGCCAGCGACAATTGGCACTATTACATAAGTGAATTTTAATAAATTAAAAACAGATCTAAGTGAGTTTGAATTAGCTGTTACCATTTCTATTTTTGTTTTGAGTTATACTACATTAGAGTAACTGAACAAGTAAATGGTTACAAAAAAGTTTTAAGTTTAATTAGTAAGTTTTAAGTGGTGCCTTGTGAATGTAATTTTAAGTGGCAAGTTGCTAATCAGAACTTACCACTTAAAACTTGTCACTTATCACTTTTTTTTTGGTACTTTAGCTCCTTCTTTTCTGGCTTCTGAAAGTCCTATTGCTATTGCTTGTTTTTTGCTTTTTACCGGCTTTCTTGAACGGCCTGATTTAAGCTTGCCTTCTTTCATCTCTTTGATATTTTCTGCAACTTTTTCCTGAGCCTTTTTACTATATTTTGCCATACGTTTTTAATCGATTTTTCCTTATCAAATAACAAGTGAAATTGATTTAAAGTTGGCTTTTATTCCCTTAAATATGTTTAAAGTATTTAATTAAATACTTTAAGTTGTTGTGGTAAATGCAATTGATAATCAATTGATTGGTCGAAAATAAAAAATCCATTCTTTAAGGAATGGATTTTTTATTTTCAGATAAAGCTCATGGACTTAGATTATTCAATTTTAAGTAATTTACCTGAACTTACAGAACCATTTTCATCTTCAATCAGGTAGAAGTAATAACCATTTTTTAAGTTACCTACCGCAAGTATTTTTTCTGATCCATTCAGCGTAGCACTAAGTACAGTTTTTCCATAGATATCTGAAACCTTTACATTATAGTGTCCTGATGCATATGAATTTGCATTTATTATCAGATAATCTGAAAATGGATTAGGTGAAAGAGAAATGTCAATATTTAAAGGTTCTACTGTATTTGTAACATCTGGATTATAATCTATTTCAATATCTTTTCCCTGATTTAAATCTTCTCCGCACTTTTCTACTATCGTTTGTTCCAATTCATTTGTTATTATTGGGCTATTGAAGTCAAAATATATCAGGGATTTATTTTTAATTACAGTCCCAGGAAGTACAGCTGCTTTTGGCTTTATTTTAAATGATATAAAACCATGGCTATTTTTTTCATCGTTGATGCTATCTGGTAAATAAATATTATTAAAGTATATCTTCAACACAGGATATCCTTTTCCCTGCAAATTCCATGTGAAGTTATGAGACCCTCCTGCAAGTGATAAGGTCTCTATATCCAGGCTTTTATCCAGTGTATCTTCAACTATTACGTTATATGCAACATCATTTCCTGTATTCTGAAACCTGATGGTATAGTTGATCCAATCAGTCGAAAAAATACCATGTTCCTGACCGCATCCTCTTGGTAAGACTGATTTGTCATTAGGGTCAAAGCTATCTCTTACTTCAAAGCATTTGGTGCTTTGTTGAAACCCTCCATCTTCAACCGGAAGGTCATTAACAAAATTTTTAGCTATACTACCATCGGTTAATTTCCCACATCCTTCATATGTAGTTATTGCTTTTTCTTTCTCAGGATGAAAAGGATTCTGATCAGCTTCTATTCTGATTGTTTTTCCAGGAGCGGAGATCTTTAATGTTATTGATTTACCAGCTGGAATTTTTATTTTATTCTTATATACAAGCAGTGAATTATAAAATATTCTGAGTTGCGTGCTATCAGACATATCTCCCGTTCCCTGATTTGAAATTACTGCTTGTAGAATTCCATTGGCTAAACAGCGGGTTTTAATAATCAGATCCGATTTATCCCAATATTGATAATTGCTACATGAATTTGCCGGTGAAATTTTTGCTTCCATACAATAAGTTCTACCTCTTATACTTTCATCACCACACATAATAGAATCATTCAAAATGATAGTCCCTCCTCCTGATTGAGGAATAAAGCCAGTTTGGAAGATTAAGGTTGTATCATTCAACCTGGAAAACGGCATTGATGAGTTCTGTATTCTTAAGACGGATGGAATTGTTAATTTAATCTGAGCATCTTCAACATATTCACTTCCTTCGTTTGAATAGTGAATAAATGTTTGTCCTGGAAAACATCTCCTCATGCGGTCTTTTACCAGAGAGACGTTTAGCAGTGCACAAAACTGTCCTTTATTGCCAAAATTGTACCCTGAGTATACTTTACCAGAACCTGTTAAGGAAACTGATATACTTTGATTATTGGCAGGACAGCTTTGCTCTGCAACATAATCCAGATTAGGTTTAATTACCTGTCGTATCTTTAGATCACGACTGCCTTCATCAACAACTATTCTGAAATTTCCGTTGATGTCAGTCATATCATAATAATCTCCAGGCTCTGCAACTACTATCCGACCTGCTAAGCCTCTTTCATTTTCATCTTTATTGCAATTACCATTTTCATCTATAAAAACCTTTCCCTGGATATAATTATAGTTTTTAGAAGTCGTGAAGTCATCTTTGATTAGTAACAATGTTGCATCGCTAAATAGGATATTAAATGTTTTATTTCCTATTTTATAAACATCATCTCTCCTATTGCAAATTGCTATTAATCCTTTTTTATCTATATCAATTCCTCCTTTACGTTCTGCTGTAAAATAGTTTTCTGACCATATAAAGTTACCGGATGGATCAACTTTGGAAACGAAGGCATTGGTAGCACCTTGTGGTTCAGCAAAAAGTGTCTTATCTCCATAATTAAAAAGATTGCCAAAACATCCGAAAATAAAGGCATTACTTAAATTATCCAGTCGAACACCATATGCCTGATCATCTCTTCCTACCTGACCCCATGAATTTTGCCATATAGCAGTCCCCTCTGCATCATATCGGCATGCAAAGATCTGGCTACTATTTTGTCCCAATGAAGTTTGTCCTACCACTACAGTATTTCCATCATTATCAGCACTTATATCCCAGGGGTAATAAAAGTCAGACCTAAGTTGTTTAGCCCATAAGGGAGTTCCACTAGAGTTGAGTTTTGTTAAATAACTTCCCTGTTGAGCTTCGGGGTCAGACAATTGAATAGTACCAAAATTTACATCTTTAGAAAACCTACCGGTTATAAATATATTGCCAAGTGAATCAAGGCATATCCCCGAAGCATTTACATAACCTTCATATGAATCTCCAGCCGCTACCGTTCCCCAAATCCCTGTTCTATCGGGACTTAATTTAATGACGTAAAGACTAGCTGAAGATGATTTTTGATTTCCGGTTAATTCAATTCCGTAATAGAAACTTCTCTGTTCAAATGTACCTGTGATGTAGATATTGTTATTGTTATCAGTGGCTATGGCTGCTATATTATTAGACTGGAGATTTCCCCAAATCATATTACCATTCTTGTCAAGTTTAATAAAAGCATATGGACCGGATCCTGGGATTGGAACATCTCCAATTTTAACATCACTGCCTTGAATATTTCCAACCATAATGATATTATCGTCAGAATCAAGTGTTATAGCTAAAGGTTCATCATAATATATACTTTCATTTCCGCCTATATTTTTTGCCCAAAGGCATATTCCTCTTTTATCAAATTTAGCTATATAGATATCTCCACTTCCATTGGCTGTTAATTTTATGTTGCCAAAAGTCGTGGATTCCATAAAATATCCTATCATGATAATATTCCCCTGACTGTCAAATGCAGGTTTATCAGCATATGTGTATGAAGGGCCTGTTGAAGTTGTTCCCCATAAAATACTTTGAGCATTGCATTCCAAGCGCAAAAGTGTGCAGAATACTAATAAGACATTTAGAAAAAATTTACACATGTTATTTATGCTTATTCTATTATTAAAAACTTACCTGATTTTACAACTTCTCCATTATCTTTTAGAAAATAATAATGAATGCCCTTTTTGAATAGTGATTTAGATATTTCAATCTTATTTGAATATACTTTCTCATGGAAAAGCAAACTCCCTGTTACGTCTAATATCTCAAGATCAAGATCCTTATGTTGGTCTATTTCAAAATAAACATTTCCGTTTGATGGATTCGGATAAACCATCAGAGCTTTCATTTCATTTTTAGAAGAGATGTCAGTCGATACATCTTCAAAAGTAATCAGGTCTGCTTGTGAAAAATCACTTATGTATTCACTTTTAATAGTATGGAAAACGGTATTGGTTAATATAGGGCTATTATAATCAAAGTATATTCCAGCCTGGTTTTTAATAACAGTTCCTTCCGTTACTGAAAGCTTAGGTTTTATTGAGAAATCAATAAAGCCATTGCTCATTAAAGAATTAGTTGAGCTGTCGGGCATATTAATATCATTGAATACAAATGTGAGTACTGGTTTTTTCTCACTTCTTAAGCTCCATTGAAATGGATGAGAAGCAGCTCCTACAGACAATGTAGAAAGATCAAGGGCATCATCAAGAGTATCTTTAAGGATTACAGTGAAAACAGTATCGCTACCTGTATTTTGAAAGTAAATTTTATAATTAAAAGTCTCACCTGGTTTAATTGCATTATCACTTCCAATTCCTGTTGGAATTGATTCTTTCAAATTAGGATCATAGCTACCTACTATTTCTGCGCATGATATAGAAGATTCTGGTCTTGCATCATCTTGTGGCAATGCATTCACAAGACCTTTTGCAACTTCTCCTTCAGTGCTTTTACACATCTCAACTGTAAGAAATACATACTTAAGTTCAGGATGATTTTTAGTCTGATTTGCCTCTACCCTTAGTGTTCTTCCTATTCCTGATACCAAAAAACTTAAAAGGTCAAGAGACTTGAGTTGAAGCTTAGAAGTATAAATTAATTTATTATTGCTAAGTATCCTGTATTCAGTTGGTTCCTGCATATTTCCGGTGCCTACATTTTTTATAACAAATCTGACTAATCCGTTATCCAGGCATTGGCTGAATATCTCAAGGCTGGACCTGTCCCATTCTGGGCTGGCAATTCTGCAGGAGGATGATTTGGGACTTATTACTGCTTTGATACATTCCGTTAATCCAAGTAATTTCTCATTCCCACATACAACAGAATCGACTATATTGATTGACAATCTTTCCCCCGATTTGAGAACAGGAATTTTGTATGTTACTATACTATCGTTTGCAGAGTTCCAGGAAATTGATGAAGAAACAGGTTTTACATTTTGAGGGAACAATACTTTTAATGTTAAATCGGAAGCATCTATACTTCCGGAATTTTCACATAAAACAGACAAGTTGTTTGTAAAGCACCGTCTTAATCTGGCCTGGGTAACACTAACAGAAACGTCGGTGCATGGATTGGTCTTTATACCAAAGTTTTTATTGGAATAAACTTCTCCCATAGCAGTTGCTGAAATTTTTAATTGCTTGTCAGCAGGACAATATGCATTGATTGTCGATGATCCGAAATTTTCTTTTAGTAATGCAATCGTATAATCACCGGGAGGAAGCACAAAATCATAATTACCCTGCGGATCTGTCAAAGCATAAAATGGCCCAGGAGTGGCCATTAACAGTGTATTTCTGACACTTTTTTCACTATTGTCTTTCTTGCAATCTGAATTGAAATCATAAAACACATTTCCATTAATGATTGCAGAGCTATTCATAATTGGGGTATTGAGAAAAGGAACAGTTCTACCCATTGCATTGCCAGGATTACTTATAGTATCATAAGACATATAATACCCTCCGCATAGAAGTTTATTATCTTTATTTACAGCAATGCTTTTAATTATGAATGTTGAAGAAAATACCGGAATCCGACCAGGATCTCCTATTGTTTTAGAAGATAAAAGTTCGTTGGTTTCAGCATCATGTGTTTGTATATAAACCTGCCAACCGACAGTATAGTTGACCACTGGATTTCCGGCAGTATCCAGACATAAGTTGTCTCCCCCATTGTCATGATTTAATGTATTTGTATTTAAAATGATGTCCCAGGCCTTACTTCCATCAGCATTAAATTTCCCCAGAACTCTTGGAATTGGATCAATACTATTATTTCCGTATACACCACGGAAACCTGTATAAAAAATATCACCTTTTTTATTTACAGCAATATCAGTAATTCCATCATCATTAAAGTTGCTGTAATTCATAAATGATAAACAATACCCATTTTGGTTAAATTTAATAATATATCCATCAGAACCAGTACCATAGTTACTGGAACTACCGCAATCGGTTACGTATCCACAATGCGTTGCTCCTGCTAGATAAAAATTATCGTATTGGTCCACCGTAACTGCTCCGGCATATTCTCCGGTACAAATAGATGATGGATTTGCAATACTTTTTGCCCAGTAAAAATTTCCTGAAGGGTTTAATCTTGCAACAAAGGCACGTCCTGCCTCCTTACCTATGTTCACGCCATTGATAATTGTATTGTTAGCGATAGATCCACATATAATAACATTTCCTTTACTATCCACGGCAATGTCCCTTCCACAATCTACTGACCATCCAAAACTACTTACAAGAAGATATGGATTTTGAGTAGGTCCTTCCCCTCCTCCACCATTTACCCAAACTGTTTTTCCCTGTGAGGTAATTTTACATACGAATAAATCATTGCCTCCTCTTGATGGCCAATTGATCTGCCCTAATTTAAGCATAGATGAAAAGGTACCGGTGGCATAAATATCTCCTTTCTTATCAATAGCTAAACTTAATACTGCGCTCGGCCCTTCATTAGATGAAGAAGTTTTTAACCAGACAATTTCTCCTGAGCTGGTTAATTTTGCTATGAATAATCCAGTATAATTCTTGGAGCCAACCAACTGGTGATTTTGCCATTTAACAGAATCAGTGAATACGCCACCTACAAACAGATTACCATAATCATCCTGAATAATTTTGTATATGTTTAATGCTCCTGGTCCCTCTGTTTTAGCATACCAGTTGGGTTGTTGTGAAAAAAGGTTATTACAATTGAATACAAAGAAAAAAATGAAAATGATAAAAGTTTTCATAGATAAAATGACTAAAATTTATGACACTAAATTTATGACACTAAATTTATCATTTTATATTTTATTAGAAAAATTTCAGGAGGTACAGTTTTAAATAAGTGAAATTTTAAGCCTACCTAAATAAACTCATCAATTCCTTCTTAGTAAGAGATTTAACTATATCTGCATCTGTTTTTACAAGATCATTTACCAGTTCCTTCTTGGTCTGCTGCAATTTCATGATCTTTTCCTCAATGGTATTGGGACATATAAGCCTGACTGCTACTACATTTTTCTGCTGTCCTATTCTGTAACTTCTGTCAATTGCCTGATTTTCTACTGCAGGGTTCCACCATGGATCTACCAGGTAGACATAATCGGCTTCCGTCAGATTGAGACCTGTACCACCTGCCTTCAGACTGATTAGAAAAACTCTTACCTGATCGTTATTCTGAAAGTTATTGATCACAGCACCTCGTTCTTTTGTCTGTCCTGTCAGATATACATGTGATATGCCTTTATCATCGAGCTTTGCTTTTATGAGGTCAAGCATGGATACAAATTGAGAAAAAACAAGGATCTTGTGCTCCTTATGTTTGTTCCCAATCTCTTCCATCAATACTTCTATTTTTGCAGAATCTTCTCCATAGGCTTTGTTTTCACTGATCAATGCAGTGGAGTTACAAAGCTGTCTTAATCTGGTGAGACCTTTCAGGAAGTGCATATTTTCCTTATTTAGCTCATCCTCGTTTCTGGAAGCAATAAAGTCACGCATATCCTGCTCATATGCATCATATATACTTCTCTGGTTCTCTCCCATTTCACAGTACAGAACCATCTCCGTCTTTTCAGGCAGCTCTTTCGCCACTTGCTTTTTTGTCCTTCTCAACAAGAATGGATTAATCTTTTGGCGAAGCTCCTTTGCCCTTCCGCTATCTTCGAATTTGTCTATAGGCATAGAATAATGCCCTTTAAACTGTTGCTTGTTGCCAAGCAATCCCGGACAGACAAAGGAAAATTGTCCGAAGAGATCAAAGGTGTTGTTTTCAACAGGAGTACCAGTAAGTACAAGCTTATTCCTGGATTTAAGAAGACAGGCTGCCTTGTATCTCTGAGATTCAGGATTTTTTATAGCCTGAGATTCGTCCAGAATAATATAGTTGAAGTTGTATTTCTTCAGAGTAGAAATGTCTGATAATAATGTTCCATAGGTTGTGATAATGATTTCATAATTATCAAAATCAGACGGGTCTTTTATTCTTCCTGCACCATGAAAGGTGTGTACTTTGATTGAAGGCGCAAATCTATCTATTTCCTCCTGCCAGTTAAAAATAAGGGATGCAGGAACCACAATAAGATTTGTATTATGAGCTTGCTTCTTTCTCTGCAAAAGGATAAACGTAATGATCTGAATCGTTTTCCCCAGACCCATATCATCTGCAAGACAACCACCGAATCCGAAGTCATCAAGAAAGTTAAGCCAGTTAAGGCCTTGTTTCTGGTAGTCACGAAGGGTAGCATTAAGTTCCTTAGGGATTTCTATTTCCTGAATAGATTCGAAATGCTCAAATGCATTTCTGAAATTTTTTAGTTGTTGCAGTGTCTCATTTGTCAGAAGATGTTCTTCATACAGTTCAGCGATCTCATTAAAATTTGTTTTGGGAGTTTTCAGCATTCCTGCTACCACATCTATATCTGCAGCATTGAAGTAAGCCGAAAATTTCTTCAGCCAGTCAGCAGGAAGGATTCCCAGAGTTCCATTATCCAGCTGGATATAGCGGCTTTTATCTTTAACAGATTTCTGTAATTGCTTCAATGAAACTTTCTGATCGCCGAATTTTATATCAATAGTTGTTTCAAACCATTTGATACCACTGTTGACTTTTATGTTAATGGAAGCTTTGTTCGGGTTGTATTGAATACTCTTTAATTCATTGAATCCTAAAATAGTAATGCCATAACGCTTCCATTCTTCAAAGGCATCAAGAAACCAGTCGTTTTCCAGCAGCCTCTGTTTGTGAAGGTAGTAGCAATCGCCATTCACCTGTTCCTGGAAGAATGGATGTTGTCTTAATAAAAAAGAAACGTAACGAACTTCAGCTTCCTGGTCTCTTTCCACCAGAAAAGTATTTCCATTCTGATCTTTTGTATAAATCTGTCTTTTGGAAAGAATTGGTATTTCAACATTACCATACTTCATGACAGGTGTGATGAGGACAAAATTTTCCGAATCGGAAAGGTAAATGATTTTTTCTGAAAGCGCTGTAAATCCTTGTTCTTCCAGAAGAGTGGGTGGTGCTTTTTTTATATGTGAATAGGTAATCCGGAATTTATTCTCCAGTCCGACTAATAAGTTTTGCTGAAAAGCATCAAACTTGGATGGATGGATCAGTACTTTGTGGTTTTGTTGTCTGAAGAAACTGATAACCCGCGCAAGATCTTCATCCTGTATAAGATGCATGGTATCTCCTATTCTGATGAAATATCCGAATTTCATCTGCAGGCTCTTTAGATCATAAAGTTGGTCTTCAATGACAAGTTCTGCAGATACTTCATGAAAGCGCTCTTTCAGATCAACAGAAAGCGAAAGTTCCATTCTTGAGCTTTTAAGCTTCACAGGAATGATGGATTGAGCCGATATTTTTTCAGAGATATTATTATCATGAAAAAATGCCGGATGGCTCAATGGATTTTTTACAACAGCCTTTAATCCTTCTATGTCAGATTGGGATTTTGTTTCAGAATAGTTATTCTGGAAACCTACAATAGCAGCATAAAACTTAAGAACATCAACTTCTTGTGTTTTCCAGACAGCATCTGTTGAATTAACCGGAACGAGTGGGTTTCTGACATTTCCATCTTTTGTTGTTTCAGCTTCAAACAGTTCAATAACAAAGTGATCGTAATACCGATGTTTTCCAAAAACAAGAATTGTCTGTTTATATGAGGCAAAGTCCTCTTCCTGCTGAGCTTCTCTCTTGGGCAGGACCTGTTCTTTAAAATATGCATCTGTTACTTCGTTAACAGCAAAGAGCCCTTTCAGCTTCGGTTTTACAGATAATGATCTCCTGTCATATTCTATTTGAAATAGTTCATCAGGATCTGGCTCATTTTCAAGCCCATATTCTCTGGCAGCATCTCTTATTTTTTCATGCCTTAGTTTTTCATCAAAAAAGGTCCGCAGGTTGGGACGATCCATTATGTTATATAGAATCTGAATCTGATGGCTGCAAAGTTTATCTCCCGGAAATCCGCAGGTGCAAGTAAACTTTAAAGAGCTCTCCTCCTTTTTGACTGAAACTGTTGGTGAATCTCTGAGATTGGAAAGTGTTGTAAACGAGACAAAATTAATGTCAATGATTTCAGGCTGAATATCAAAGAATCCTCTTGAATCTGTGGCGACAAGGGTTGAGCTATGTGTAAAAAGAAGTCCTTTGTTTAATGAAGCAAAGTTTACGTCTTCAATAATATATCCATGAATTGGCTTGCTCATTTATTGTCCTTTCCTATTCAAAATTAAAGGAATTTGTTGGGATGGGAAAGGAATTAGAAAAATTGATAGCAGAGATATTTGTTTTGGTTTTAACTTTCTGAATTTAATGGATTTAACAGGTTTGTCTAATTCCAAAATTCAACCAAATTGGGTGAAGAACGCAAATAATTATTTATTAGAAACAGAATTTCCCTTTTTAATTAAGTGAAGTTTATTGCTTGATGATTGATCGGATTTTAATTTATCCTTAAGAGCTCTAAGCTTCAATTGTTTTGTTATCTTTTCTAACAAAATTTCCTCCTGAACTTTATAGATAAAATTGAACCATAAAGTTATTAAAGCAAATGTGCCAACTATGATCAGGGTAGGTAAAAAAGATTTGCTCATAAGTGCAGCAATAAAACTCAGGATGAAGGCGAATCCAAAGAAGTAATTTTCTGGTCTAAGACAGGTATATATTTTAACGATCTGTTCTTCTGGAAAGCGTTCTTCAATGGTTACATGAACTTTAATAGAAAAGCCGCCACCTCCCGAGAAGTTAAGTGTCCCCCATGATATATTGGCATATACGGTATATTCACTTTTATTTTTATGAAATAAAATCTTATCCGTATTTTTGCCTTGAGAAGAAGACCCCATTTTTTGTTTAAGATCGTCCAGGCTTCCTTTATATCTAAAGGATTTATTCATAATAAAAAGTGATCTTATTTTTTTCATATTTTGATGTACATTATGAGTTCCTATACTTCTATTTGCTTAGAGATCAGAAAAATTAAGTGCAGACTTGTCCTTCTCTTAAAAGGAAATAATTCTTTTTAAAATGCTCAATTTTATATTGTTTCTTTACTTCTTCTCCGTTTCTTTTGAAAGCTTGAAAAATTGATTTTTAAAAGTAATTTATTCATCCATAAACATTTCAAGTTAAAAAAAGATTTATAAATTTCTTCAAAAAGGTAATGACAATTTTTCGATGAAATTTATTGAAGTTAAACGGAGTTAGTAGCTTTTGGGAAAAATCAATTTTCATTTTTTTGAAATTTTAAAGTCCTTGTATAAAAAAAATATTTGAATAATATTTCGAACAGGAAATTGACTCTATGTATTTTACTGTTAAACGATTAATAGAGCATTTAAAACCCGAAATTTAACTTAAACACAAACCATTATTATGAAAAAGATTGTTTCATTTATTGCATTCTCTCTATTACTAACATTTGCATCCTTTGCACAACAACAACAGAAACATCAACCTACAGATCAAAAGGAACCTAAAACACCTGAAGAAAAAGCTCAGAAGCATTCAGCTCATCTTGCAAAGGAGCTTGGTCTGACACCTGATCAAACCGCTCAGATTAAAACAATAATTTTAAACCGCGAACAAAAGCAGGATGAGATCAAAGCCAAATATAAAGATGCACCAAACAAAAAAGGTCAACATCAGGAATTGGAAGCTGCAAAGAATAGTAGTGAAGCTGAAATTGAAAAAGTGTTAACTCCTGAGCAGTTGGCTAAGTTTAAGGAAAAGAAAAGTGAGAAGCAAAATGCAAAGCAAGGCGGAGGCAATAAAGGAGGACATAAAAAGACTAACCAATAGTTAAAGTAATATATTCTTTCAAACATAAGTCACCCTACCCAGGTGACTTCTCTATGTTTTTTTTAGTTTTAACCAAAAATTCAAGAAAACGATCTCAACATTCTAATAACACTCCAGCAATATTAAAATAATATCTGACATATACTTTTGGCTCATAAAAATAAAGTATAGTTCAAATGAAAAAGATTATCAGACACTCTCTTTTGCTATTTGTGATCTTATCTGGATTAATTTCCTGCAAAAAGAACAGCGATGATGTCCAACCAACTAACCCTTCAACTGTCTCTTCAGAAAGACACATCGCACTTGCCGGAGAAGACAATATGCGAGATCTGGGAGGTTATCCGAGCAGTGATGGAAAGAAGGTTAAATTCAGAATGCTTTACCGATCAGGTGAGTTATCAGGACTTACAAACGAGGATGTGGCTAAGTTAAATGCATTCGGGATAAGAAGAGTCATTGATTTAAGAACTTCCTCAGAGCGCAAAAGCCAACCTGATAAGAATATTGAAAGAACAATAATATACTACCTATCTCTGATCGCTTCTGATGTTTCTGGTGGTATATCGCAAATAATGGGTCAGATTATTTCCGGAAAAATTACTGCAGAACAGATCATGCTTCCTGCATATGCAGTTAACTCTGTTAAAATAGCTAACTGGAAAATAATCTTTGATCTGCTCAGAACAGGTGATCCAACATTATTTCACTGTACTGCGGGAAAAGACCGTGCAGGGATGACCGCAGCTCTAATTCTTTCTTCTTTGGATGTGCCAAGAGATACAATTGTTGCAGACTTTATGAAATCAAATGTTTATTTGTCAGAATCAATTGAGAAGACAGTATCTCAAATCAATATTGCTTATGGCGCCGGATCAGGAGATAAGCTAAGACCTTTGCTTGGTGTAGAACTGTCATTTATTCAGACATTCTTCCAGGACATTGAACGTCAATATGGAACAGTTGACAACTTCCTGACGAATGTTCTGGAAGTTGATAAAGCAGAGATGAAAAAGTTGTACCTTGAATGGGTATATCTATAGTTGAGTAACCCACCAATGAAGGGAAATAGAGAATTGGTTATTTATAAAAGAATGCCATGTAAGTCTTTACATGGCATTTCTTGTATAGGTGATTTTATAAAATTAGGAATTCTTGGCAAATGAAACTGCCATGTATACCTTTTTGTCTTTGTTATTTTTGAGGAATGGAAATATACTAGAACTGTTATCAACTGAAAGAGTCCAGTTTTTAGATGAGTCGATGGTTAGAGGGACGATCTGTGTTCCGATATTCAATTTGTTTTTACTCCAGTCGATGCAGCAGAAAGTAAGATTAATAACATCGTCCATACCAAGTTTATTAACCCAATATGGGAACATATCCTTGTTCAAAGAAATACTGAGCGTCCTGTCGGCGTCTTTTGAAGCTGATTCAAATCGGTACCACGCAGTGCTGAAATCGTAATTAAGACAGAATAACTGAACTGAATTTGGTTCTGTCAAAACATTTTCTTTGATAAAATCAACGGCTTTCGTTTTCAGCAATCCAGCTTCTCTTGCGGTATAACGGATATGCAAGACCACATCTGAAATAGATTCAAAATCGAACTGCGGTATGTCGTTTGGTAGTTCCAATTTCCATGTACTTTCTGCTCCAGCCCCTTCAAAAGGTAAGAATCTCTCATCTTTAAGATTCATTTCAAACATACCATTATCATTTTGGCCTGTGCTTGTAACGATAGATTGAATAGTTCCCGTAAAGTCTCGGAATCTGTCGTCCTCCTCGCTTAATACTCGAGCATACTCTCCATCTTTGAGAAGATTAGATGTCCTGATAGAGCTTTTTACCAAGGCCAATTTACAATGCACTCCAGTGTAAGGTCCGGTAATACATGGAATTGATAATGCAACAGTCTTGATTCTTCTCATATACTGTCCAGGGCTATCCATGTCGTACACCCATTCCGGAATTTTAATCTCACAACTACCAGTGGCTTTTAGTTTCAGAAGTCCGATAGGATCAAGCTTGCGAAGAGACACATGTTTTACCATTTCATAGTCACGAGCATTTTGCTTCAGATAAGCCATTTCGAGCCTTTTCAAATCCAGATAGAGCGTTTCTCCAGCCAACAGGCCTTTCCTTGTGCTATCCCAGTAACCAAATTGAATGATATTTAAATTGTCAAATTCTTTTCTCATCAATTCGTATTTCATGGTCTCTTCTGCAGCTTTCGCGGTATCATATGCGAATTTATAAGTATCAAAATAAGTCTTGGATATCGTACTTTTCATCCACGAGTATAAGTCTTCCTGAGTAAATTTATTTGTCATGAAATCGTATACCTCCTGAGACTGTTCCATCTGCTTAAGGTGATTCTCATATTCCTTTTTGGCCATTTGTTCTCTTATCAAAGAGCTTACTATTTGACGTCCATATTGAACCAGCTCGCTAGCAGCAAGGTTAGACTGTAACACGTACTCTTCTGCTCTGCGATAATATCCAGCCATTTTGGATGCCCTTTCAGCACTTCCAGCAAATGCATTTGCCACTTCTTTAGTTGCTTTTGTAGCTGCTTTTACACTATCACCAAATTGATCCCCACCAATTTCTAATTTTCCACCGACTCCAAGGGGAGTGCCATGAAGAGCAGACTTAGGAATTAATTTAAGGCCTGCTTCCGCTATCTGAATTCCCATAGCGATTTTATTAAATGTATCAGATGTTGGCAGGAAGATATTTAGCTCAGCATTTTCATTCTTATTTAAAGGAAGAGTTTTTCCAAGTTTCCCTCCAAAAATATCAGTTACGACATTACCTGCAAATTCCATTAAACCTCCAACGGAATCTTCTACTCTGTAGGGTTCATTGGTAATATCTGCAGCATATTTGCCTACCCATTCAGTATAAATTCCATCAAATGATTCTTCATTCAGGTTATTTCTATCCAGATCAAGTTTCTTCAGTGGGTCTAAATCGCCATCCTGGCTGCCAAGTATTTTCTTATAATGCTTGTACCTTTCAAAGGCTGTATTTCTACTTTTTACCAATGCTTCGGTTGAAGATTCGGACTCTTTCCATTGCAAGAACCGCACATCTCTTACAAGTTTCTGAAGGTTTATCTCATGTTTTTGTCTGAGAACGGCAAGATGCTCTGCTTCTCCTTTTTCTATAGAAGAAAGTAGTGAGTTACCCAATGATTTCAGTTCATTGCATATCTCCATCGCCTTCTGAAGAAGCAAAGGACCTCTGACTACAGATAATGGTTGATTGATATTATTCACTATACTTGCTATATCAAGTCCTGCGGCAGTTGCTTTTACCAACAATCCAACATCTATGGGAGGATCAAAAAGAGCAAGCTTCTGAACAATACCTTCAATATTCATACAATGCCTTATCTTGTAAAGACGATCTTCTACTGTATCCCAATAGCCAAGTAGCTTATCGTTTTGTGGAATGCAGAAATACAGACTTCTGGTTATTCCGAATACTGAATTACTTCCTTGATTCTGATTTATAGAACTCGTGGACGCAGTATTAAAAGGAAAATCATTTTCCATTTCAGCAAACGTATTACCGAAAGCATCAATCCCCATTGCTTTAAGCTCTGCATAACTTTTCGGTTTTAATTTTCCCCTAGGTGGTATTTTTTCTGGTCGGAGTCCAAGTATATTAGATGCGAGCACATATATCTGAGTGGCTTCATTAATGGATTCAATGGTATTTTGTCTGAACAAACTATCTCCCCAGGCAATAAGATTGTCAAGATACTTCATTAATACATTTAACTGGTACGCAAGATATCTGCCCCGGGCGATCACATGTGGTTGAAACGGCTTGTCTCTCCAGGCCTGTATGCTTTTCTCTATCCTGGTTTTAAGTTCTGAATCTTCAGGAGCACTTAATTTCTTCATCATTTCCTGAATAAACTCAGGAGATGTTTCCTGTCTGAAACGAAGGAACTTCCAAAAGCGCTGGGGAGCTTCTACTGTATAATCATTGCTCGTAGGATCGAATATATGGTGAAACCATCGTTGTGCTTCTTCAAACTTCTGATTTGAACTTAAGTGGCAAGCTATTGCAAGAGGAGCATGAAAGAAAAGTTCCCAATTATAAATTGAATATGCGCCATCATCACTAACATCAATATTCTCCTGAGCAAAAGTTTTTTTAATGGTGCCGTTTGTAAAGTCTACAGGTTTGAGTATATGGTTTTGGGCAATATAGTAATCAGAAAGATTTGCTTTTAGTGAAGCCAGTTTATTCACATCAAACAATGAATTCAGTCCTTTTTTATTAAGCAATTGAATAAGTTCATCTACATAAGGATGATAATGTACCGATAACTTATAATTTATTACTCTTTTATTTTTTTTAGTCTGCACCCATGAGCCTAACTTTGATTGCAGCTCCTTATTGATTGTATATTCATGGAAGTTTCCTGAGTTTTTCATCTTTATTATTTTAGAAATTCAATGAGTTAAAATGAATATTTAATTAAAAATTTCTACTGATGATTGAAGACTGTTCTGCAGTTTTCCATCCACTCCGAAATTAACTTTGCCAAGAGAGAATATGTCAGTAGAAGGAAGAATAACAGTATAATTTGGATTGGATGTAATTGCCAGCCCATCCCAAGGATTAACAACTGGTCCTTTAGGGTCCTTGAATTTCGGCTTTTCAGCCAATTGAGGAATTTCTTTAATTGGAGGTACCGTCAGTATTCCAAAATCATAATAACCGGTAAAATCTTTAATTGGTACTAGCTCCTCATCAGGCTGGCCATAAAATATACTTCTTTCATCACGATAAAAGAAAGGGGCTTCCCATTGATTTCCGGTAACCTTATATCTCATCGGAAATAACTGAAAACTTCCTATGCTACCTGATTTTCTTGTAAGCAATAATTCTGTAATGCTTGCTTTATTATTAGGCTGATCAACATTTACTTTGAATTCTGATGAATTGGTATCAATGAATATTCCTGCATTAGATTGAGCTCCAGAAGACTCGTAAGGTTTTCTAAATAGAGCAGCATTGAATTCACCCGCTGATTTTAATTTTGAATCTTCTTCCTGAGTTATTATTGGAGGACTATTTTTACTTGTGTAAGTAATTTTATAGATATAATTTATATCGCCGTAATAGTATAGACTAAAAATCAATCTTTCAGATGTATTACCTGTTGCAGGTTCTATTCTTCCATATAGAATTATATTTTTTATATCAAAAGAAGATAAATAACTTAGTACAATTGGCTTATCCAGATCGGATGATTTAGGAGAACTCCATTTACCATCGTAGTATTCCAACCAATGCATAGTGAGTTCCACTCTAATCTTTACATTGTCTTTCCAATCACCAGTGCTCAAATTTTCCATTGAAAAATTAGCACCTCCACTTTGAGCTCCCTGGGCTTTTTGAGAAGATTTTAACCAGAAAATAAACAATCTATTCTTCCACATGACAGGATATATATAATCTCCATCAATGGTCACAGATATCTTTTCCCATGGTGTCCAGTAGCCATATTCGAAGCGACGATAGTAATGTTCTCTGTGTTGGCCATTTGTTCTTCCGAAAACGTGGACTATATCATCATTCTGATTTCCTTTTTCATTTTCTTCAAGATACATCCCTACAATTTCAAGCCTTGCTACTTCATCCAGCTTTTTAAGGTAAGTGAGATATGCCTTTTCTGCCAGATCCTGATTGAGATCAGATTGGAAAAGTTCTCCTTCCAGTTCTTTATAAAATGATGATTTATTGTCACGTAATTCCGGCTCCAGCCAGTTTTCCGGATAAAGGAATACTTTTCTGTTTGCCTCCCATATTCTGTATCTTCTCATCCACTCCCATTGTTCTGCCTTTATGGATGATGGCGCTACCTTTGGCTCCAGGTTTATAAGGCATCTGTTAATAAATAACTGAACGCTAGATAGTGCCTGTCTGATTCTGGATGTCTGCATACAGGCATCCATTTCAACATCTATTAAGAAATACTCAAATAGCTTATTTGCAGTATTAACCTCTTCAGAAGGTTTGTAATAAGTTAATATAAAACTAACCAAGGCATCGCGCTGTCTATTTCGCAAAGGGTCACTAATGCTTTGCATTGTTTCAAGCCAGACAGTTCCATCAATCTTTGCTTTTATCTGGGCTTTAATATCACGAATAGTCTCTGCATCAGGACTATTTGTTATCCAATTCAAAACCTGTAATGTTGGATATCCGGTAGTAGTGACAAAAGCCATTGCATTCAGCACCTTTTTAAGATTACTGATAGAAGTCAGATTATTTTTATTCCAAGAGAATTTTTCTAAAACCTTATCTAAGTCTGTTTCATTCCAATAGTTTATGGAAAGCAACAGATTTTTTCCCTGACCATTTTTTACTTCAGGATCTTTCAGAATGTTTATCCAATTGTCTTCTTCTGAATCATAATCGTTTTTAATCTTAACAAATTCCAACAGCAATAACACCTTATCCCATAACTCATGCAATGCTGGATCTGAAATGTTATGCCCGGTATCCAGGTCGTTCAGAATATTCTTTGTCTCTTCATTATTACCTGTCAACCATGAAAGTTCCATCGGAGTAAGCTTAAGAATATTGTGAAGATAGACCGCCTTCTGAAGTCTGATAAGAGAAGCCTTTGCATTGAGAATACTTCCTTTATCAAAAATATTGTTGGCTGGCACTATGCTCTTTGCCATGGCTTTTGTTCGCCACAAAAGATTTACTTCACCACCTGTTGGTAAATTATTAATTTGCAGACTGGCAGCATAGATAACACCAGTCTTCAGTGGAACAGGAACGGTTATTACAGCTTCTTTAGACATTCCTACTGAAATATTATCCAAAACTTTTATTCCGTCAAAGGTGAATGTAATTAAAGTATTTTCGGGAGCCTGGATATACAAAAGATAATCATCAGTGGCAATTGGATCTACATAGAATTCATATATCTGATTATTATTAAAGAGAACTTTCTTCTGAAGATTGATAAAATCATTTACTACAGATTTACTATTATCTGACATGGCCTGAACAACTTCAGGTCTCTCTGTAAGGATACCGGTTATTTCAATGTCCGATTTTAATATAGCGGATAAAGTATTCTTCAACCCGAAAACTTTAAGTCTGAGTTTCAGATCTGGTAATATTTCATCCAATAATGCCTGTGTTTGTTTTGCCGGATCACCAATGGGTTTTACTATATCAAAGACTGATTTAAGTTCCGGATAAGAATCTCCGAAGCTCTTCAAATCGTCTTTGCTAAGATTAAATAATGAAGTAACTGCATCCTTAAAATCATTTTTAAAATTATCAAGATCAGCTGGGGAAGTTATGTTGCTTAAATCTGCGTCTACAAGTAAATCAGCCTTGCTTTTCAGATTATTTTGAGCTTCGTCAGTCAACACTCCATTATATGTTAAAAGCTTGCTAAATGCATCATAATTAAGTTTTAAGTCAGCCTTAATTAATTTATCAGGGAGACTTTCTTCCTTTAAAATAAGAGGTGTAGAATAAGTTTTCGAATCTGTAAGAAAAGCAAAAAAATCGTTTACGATAGTCGGATCATAGACTTGAGACATCCTGTCTTTTGCAAATGAAAAATCTGCGTTGACTGGAGCACTTCCATTTTCAGCATCCACAGTATTCAACACCTGACTGATGACTTTGAGATTATTAAGAATTTCTGATTCTGATGATTCAAGCTTTCCACTTATATCTTTACTCCACAGAATGTAATCCAGATCTTTGACTTTGACAGAAAGATCTTTGAGCAAAGCAACTATTTTTAATAATTTGATCAGAGAAGGTTTGTCGGTATCAAAATCATCTGCAAGAGGATCTATATTACTTAAAGTGCTCAGATCGTTCAGGTCTGGAACAGTAAACTTTAAAAGCTTGGCAAGCTGTTCAATTCTTACATCTCTGCTTATGGTTTTATCCCATAGTATCAGCCAATCTTTCTGCTTTTTATCAGATATAGATTGCAGGTCCATAACACGAAGGAAATTTGCAATGCGTGCAAGCAATTTTACAAATGCACCATCCAGATTTCCTTCATTTAAATCCTTAGGAGGCAGAGGCAAAAAAGTATTTATTAAACTATCTGTTTGAGTAATGCTCCACCCCTCTTTTTTCATCAGACGAATGAAACGATGTAGCTTATGATATTCTAGTGCAGTTAATTTATCCGCATTTACATCAGGATTCAAATAGCGCAATTGAACTTCTGCAAAATTACAATCACAGGGTTCATCCGGATTTATATCTTTAAGTACTATGAGTTTCAGAATTAAATCCTGGTTTTTTCTTATCCATTGCGGGACATCACTATCATAGTCAGGCAAATTTAGATCTTTAGGAAGGTTGCCTTTAAACTCATCATCACTTATAGAACCATTGATCACTTTTACAATTTCATCCATACCAATTTTAAGCCTGGATAGCGCAGGAACCAATAATGATCCGGGATTGATAAATTTAGTTTTTAAAATATCAATAAGATCTTCATACGAAATTTCTACTCTATGACAGAAGTTTTTCCCACCGGAAATTGCAGTATTTAAATCATCTATAGAATTTCCTTCTGGTTCGCCAAAATACTCCGGAAGGTTTTTATATGTAATATTGGTAAATATCTGATATTCTTCCTTTGTCAGCCCAAGTCTTTCAATCCTTGTTTGCTCCTTTCCCTCAAAGATTTCCAATCCTTCCTCAAGTGTAAGGTCCCATATTTTAAATATAAGTCTCAAGGCTTCAAGTGGCTGGTCAAATGGAAGATTATAAGGAAATACCTTTTCTTTAATAGTGCTATAAACACTATCAATGACAAACTGAGGATCAGCCAATAGGTCATCAGTCTTTACACCTTCTGTAACATCATGTCCTTTGAAGTTGCTCAATGATCCTTTATTAGCAATATAGTATTCCAGTATTTCATTGACCAGGTCTATATAAGGCAATACTGTATTGGTATTTTCACAAGTAAGCTGAAGGTGTTGTATATCTGGCCTTCTATCGTTAAGAACTTCAATTGGATTTTGCTTTTCAGGATATTTTACATCTGTGAACTGCAACAATTCAACGAGATAAGCCGCTGGACTAAGCACTGATTTACAATGGTCGCAGGCACAATAATCCATGTTTCCGAATAACTCCTCCAGCGTTGGATAAGCTATAATTTCCTGTTGTTCTTTTTTGAGCTTGCCTGATATGCCATAAACATTAGGCATTCCCCTATAGGTAAGATAAGTAGTTGCCAGATTAAGGACGGAAGAATAAATTTCATTGGCTTTGGTGTACACCATGTCAATTTCTTCTTCATTTTTAAAGGCTTCTGAAACTGATTTTTTAAATTCATTTCTGGTAAAATTCATTACGTGAAATGCTGAATCAAAATTCATGAAGGATAAAGCTTTCATAGCGTCGTTGGAAGGTGTGAGCTGGTAAAGACGTTCTATTTTCTTCACGGCACTCTGCATTTCAGGTTTTAGATCATGAAACCCATCCCAGCTTTTTACAGGCTGTTGACCAATTGTATATTTATCTGAAGTCTTTTTGAAAAAATCCGAAAGCTCTTCTTTGAGGACATTTGTTCCCGTGCTGACTTCATTGCGTTGTATCATCTCTGAAACCACCAATGAAGGATAGCTTTTTTGAACCATATTAGCCATTCCTTTCGCATAATCCTTAAGGCTGATATCTGTAGGTAGATCTTGTCCAATAATCCTTTCCCATTCTTCCTCCTTGTAAAGCCCTGCCTGTACAAGCTCTGCTGGGTCAGAGATTCTGAAATTCCCATATAAGCGCTTCATTAGAGGAGCATTCTGTAAAGTCAGATAACCTAATTTGCCATCTGTCTGTAAACTTGAAACAGTGTGCTCATCGAAACCCTTTTCTTTTAATGATTGCCAGAACTTGTTCACGTCTTCGCCTGACTGCCGGTAACTCTCGACAAATGACTTTTTCTGATCATTGTTTAATCTGAGTTCCAGTAAAGAATTTAGAGAAGATACTCCTGAAACGGGAGGTTGATGCAAGATGTAGTCAGCGCTCAGGGACTCCTGAATTTTAATTGTTTCCTGAATATTAGTCCCTGACTGAATCACTTTATATTCCACTGCCTTGTTTAACAGATTTCCAAGTGATTCAGAAGAAAGCTTGCTCACTGCTTCACTATTTCCGGCAACACCTGATCTGAATATTGCATAATAGTGTTCTGCAGGAATTTTTGTTTCGGAACTCAATTGGTCTGCCTGTGATGCCATGGCAATTATCCTGGCATCCCATCCGGTTTTGTTGGCTATTAAAGTGATATCACTATGAGTTTCATCTTCTTTCAGTTCCTTTAATGTTTTATCTCCCAGTATTGGTCTTATATCATTCAGAAGTCTCTCAAACTCTACTGGTCTCAAAACCTTACTAGCAGCGATAACAACGTCGATTGTTTCTTCTTCTGAGGCATTATATTTTATTTCAGATCGAATTATTTCCTTCTGATTATTATCCGCTTCAAAGATTCCTAGTTGAATATCAGGACTAGTCTTTCCTTCCAATTTGTCCTTTGGATAAACGATTTTATAATTTCCGAAAGGATCTGTATAGCCCTCGCCTATTGCAACTTCACCACCAAGTCTTTTATCATATGCTATAATATGACCATTTGTAACAGGCAGCCCACGGTCTGAAGAAATTCTACCGCTTATTTTGTTAAACCCCGGAACAGTGCCGCCAGATGTGCTGCCCTCTAAGGGAATGGAGATGATAATATTTGAAGATTTTCTCTCTGCATTCCACCTTACATTGTTTGAGGTATCGACAAGCAGGTAATCACCTTTAAAAACTTTAAAATATATATCGGGACGACGGTCAAAAAGAAGTTCCGAATAATATTTCTCATTGAATTGAATAGAAAAAAATCCTTTATCATCACTGGTTGCGGAGCCTAAAAGATCATCTATGATGTAATCTTTGTCCCAGGCTTCTATTCTTAGATTTGCAACTGGCCTTGCAGTCTTTTCAGTCAAAACAAAGCCGCTGATTTCAATATTTCCCATGGTCTAAAAATTTTGTTATTGTTTAGTGTTAATGTTTAAAAATATCTACGCTGAGTATATCTGTTTGTATCATTTAATATCCCAGGCTTATCCTCAAAACCATACCTACTCCTTAAGGAACCAGATTCTTGGTCGGCGATTTCATCTCTTCCTAAATCTTTAACAATTCCCAATCCTAACCCCAAAACGTTCCCGCCTATAGCAACTCCATAAGCTTGCCCCCTAATTCTGCCTGATTCACCACCTTTAATACTGCCATAGACTACTTCCCCAATGAATTGTCCAATGTGTCCTCCAATATTTGCGAATAAATCACCAAAAGCGCCGTATAAAGCAAGTATAGCGCCTAAAACTTTAAGTCCCGTGCTATTAGCTGCCATTAAAGTTACAATACCTCCAACAGCAAAGACTAATGATGCTCCCATCCTGATTTTATACCAGACATTTTTTACATCATTCTTTTCCTCTATAGCTTTTAGATTGTCGTAAATTCCTTTCCAATCTTCTTTGGTCAGTTTAGCAATAGTTGCTTTCTCTTCTTTTCCAAATACGCCTTTTTCTTTCATCAAAGCCAAACCTTTTTCAGTATCAAGGACTACTTGATAGAATTCTTCAAAGGATTTTTTACCCACAGCCAAGTCAATTTCAGCTTCAAGGCTATGTCCTCCTCCAACACCAAATGTATGATTCGGCAAATGATAATGAGCATCCTGAATGGGGTGTAAAAGATTAACACCAGCGTTCTTTATGGGGTCGGTTTCTTTGCCTATCACATTCCCTGTTCTATAATTATTAAGTGAATCAGTTACCTTCTCTTCCGTACTTCTTTTATCCAGCACATGAATATTTTTATTTATACCCTTTGGATCTCCTGCTTTGCTGTTACTTGTAGAATCATATTCTTGTTTGGTGTCAGGAAGGTTAGCCGCTTCTCCTACCTTAATTGCAGTTTCTTTGCTAACGTACTGCATTGCTATAATGGTAGTAAGATCTCTGTGAATCGGTGCATTTGCTCTTCCATTCGTATCAACACTGTGGACTGGCTTATTCAAAACATATGTATAGATATTCAGCCCATCTCCAGTGCCTATGGGGTCTGGGCTTAACCACCTGCCAAGCCATGGCAGATAATATCTGGATGTATGGTATTCAAAACCCGTTTCTTCATCACGTTCCATAGCAGTATATCGGTAACGCTTGGCGGCCGCATTAATAGCAGCGTTTTTAGCCTGATAGGCTGTTGTTCCGAAAGGGTGATATTCTTCATAGCTTATAACCTGAGCTTTTTCGTCCAGCTCCAAGCCAACGGACCCAAGGTGATTATCGAGTTGGTAACGGGTCAATATGGTACCGCTTGCTGTTTCACGATCAATCATGACGAAGCGGTGGTTATCATTCATTAAACTCAGAGTTGTCCTTTCTAAGCCTGCCTTTGTTCCGCTATGGATCTTATACAATTCGTAGTTAACTATATAAATTCTCTCATCTTTGATTACAGCTTCCACATTAGCCGGAGCCTGCATTTCGGTGATCTTCCTGATACGTTTACCTTTGCCATCGTATTGATAATAGGTAGTTTCAGGAGTTCCGTCATTTTTACGTTGCTTGATTGTTTTGACAAGTTCTTCTTTAAAATTCCATGACATACCACTCAGATGTGGCATTGATTCAATATAACCATGCTGGGGATGATGGACATATTTATAATCGATGTTACCAATACTCGTTTTCTTAAGACGGTTGCATTTATCTTCGTACTCATATTGTCTCGTCCAGCTCGTACCAGCTGAATGGATCATTTCTGAAATATTTCCAGCCCGATCATATCGATACGATTGATTATAATTCCGCATTGCCATAGGACCTCCTGGATTTAACTGGTTCATGAAGGATGCATCATTCCAGTTATCACCGGTATCAAATATCATTTGAGAATCATTCTCCCTCCCGGTTGCTCCAACTAGGCGGTACAGACTGTCATAGGTATATTCGGATAAACTCTCGACTATCTGATTATTGAAGAATATTATTGGAGCTTTTTTATCTTCTATATGTGTAATATTACCAACCGCATCATAGGTATATCTCCAGTCCTGAATAGGATCACTGTTCTTCGGCCTGCATTCCAATTGCTTTAATCTGAATGTCTCTTTATCATAGAAAAATTTGGTAAAGACATCGTTACCATATATAACCTTACTTTTCTGACCTTTTTCATTATAATCAATGTCTTTTATGTAAGGCTTTGATTCCGCTTCTCCCGGAAGTTTCACGTATTGACTGTTTAGCAAGCTGCCTTCATTATAAAAAAATGTAACAACACTCAGATCAGGAGCTGTTTCGCTTGTGATTCTGCCAAGAGCGTCTCTCTTTATTGTGAATGTAAAACTCTTTTCATCAAGGTCATCTTCCAGATTTTTTCCTTGCCAGTCGGGCACTTCTTTATATTTTTTGAAGAGTTTCCTGGTAGTATTTATAGGTTGTCCATTGAAATCGAATGCTGAAATAGAAAGCAACCCTCCAGTATCAAAATGCAGAACCGCTCTTCCCAGACAATTTTTATTTTTTAATTCTGTTTCATTGCTTCTGTCTGATAGCAGTTGATCTTCGCCATAGACAATGTAGTCATATACAATATTGTCTAAAGGAATAAGTCCATCTCCGCCGGAAATGATGCTTTTAACAGGGCGTTTCAATTTGTCATAGAAGTATTGAAATTCATGATTACGTTCGTCCCAGGTTCTCAAAGGATGATTCAGAACATTAGAAAGCAACCACCTTTTTCCAGCATCCATGCTTTCCTGATATACTTTATGACCAAGCATATCATATTTATATTGTATAACAGTATTTTCTCTGGGATCTGTAACCTTTATCTGATTGCCTTCAATATCTAAAGTCATTTTTGAAGGAAGATATTCGTCTTTATTGGTATCAACATTTTTTAAATGTTGTATAAATAAAATACCTCTTCCAAATGCATCGGTATGAACTAAAGAAGGAGTATTAGCATGTTTTGCAGCATTCTGAGCAGCCTCTTTTTCCTTGGCAGGATCTTTTCCTTCTTTAATTAATTCTGCATCCAGACTGCCGTTAATTCTCTTCTGGTACCAAAGCGAGTCCAGAATGTTGTCATTCGTGTCGTATGCAGCTTGTTCCCATGTATTAAATTCTATTTTAGAAAATGTATCATCAGGCATGATAGTTTTAATCAATCTTCCCGGAGCATCGTAGTATATCAGAGCTGTCATGCCTGTTTCAACTAATTCCTTCTGGTCTTCATAATGTTGGCTGACGGAGAAATATGGTTCATATTGTTTAACAGCATTTCCTTTATTGTTCCGTATAGTTCTTCCATTTCCAATCCAACGCAAATGGTTATCATCTGCAGTATTTACTTCGTCGATCACATAAGTATTATTCTCATTAATAGTTACCCTCTTTGCGATGCCTGGCTCAGCCTGAACTTTTTTCATAATGACTTCACTGATGCCGTTTGAATACTCAAAGCTCAGTTGAACCGGACTTTCAGAATCGGAATAGACTTCTCTCATGATTCCTGCGACTACAACAGGTTTTTTGTCAATTCTAAAAGCATCAAGATCATAGACAAACCTCATTGTAGCCTTTTTTAATAAGGATTTTGCTTTTATAGTCAGTTGTGTGGAATCATTTTCCTGCAGAAAACTTTGAATAGCTAAGGCTTCCGTTTTATCTGTAATATCTGACAAACCAGCAAGATCATCGGCTTCATCACCTTTGCCTTTTACAGCAATAGCTTTTACCATCCCAAGCTCGTCCGTAATAACTTCTGTTAAATTATCATTGATATCTTTTACCAGACTTGGCGCAAGCGTTCTGTAATTGAATTTTTCAATATTGGATTTGCTTCCTAATGCATCTTCTGTTTCGATTACATGAAGGAAGTAATTGTCATATTTAACTTTAGTAACAGCGTCAAATGAATCTTTATAGGATGTCGGTACATAGAATCTATTTTGTGCATCTGTTTGAGTCTCTGAATTTGCAATAAAATTGACCGTACCCGAACCTATCCACCAATTTGGGTCATCTTCAAATTGGATAAATTTTCCTTCGGTCATATGTGAATTCTGCACTCTACCTTGGTAAATATCCTGAAGAAGTTCTGGAGTATATGCCAATTGATAATTTGCATAAGAAATCCCCTTGGAATCCATCTTATATAATGGTAATGCTTTATCCATAGCATCACGATAATAAGTTGAACGCACATGTTCAATAAGTCTTTTCTGTGCTTTACCTGGTAGTGGAGGTTTATCGTGTTCATGATATTGGATAGTTTCTGATTTCTGAGGCAGGAGAATATCTGAAAAATCTTCTAGTGTATAATATTGTCCCGTTTTCTTTACATTCTTCAGTTCAAATGTTTGGCTCTCTCCAGGCATTCTCAATCGATAAGTCTCTTGAGTAATAATATCGTTGGTGAAATCCTTTTTAAGGTATACGATATTTGTTTTGCCTTGCTCATCACGAGTTTCTTTAGGTAGATTATTATCGGCTATTTTTCTGGGATATACTACCGATGCAGATTCGAGCACATTACCATAATCGTCGAACTGAATATTGAGTGTATGACTTATCCTTGGATCTTCAGGATTTCGTTCATAACAATAAGTAATCGCTTCACTTTCTTTGACAACAAAAACTGCATGTTTATTCTGCCCCTTAGGTTGCAACATCTCAATAAAGCAGTTATGTGTAGCAACTGAAAAAGGAGTCAATGCTTTTTGCTTTGCCTTGACAGTATTACCGTATTTTGCTGCATCGTTAGCAAATACTTCTGATCTGAGTCCCATTCCTTTACATGAGCGCAGAGCCTCTCTCCATTCCTGTTCAGAGAGCGACTCCTGTGTCAATACATCCGTTCCTGTTGTTGAAATGATTCTTGCATCATTTAAATCCGATTCATGGTGGGGTACTTCATATCTTTGCCTTTTAATTTCAGAATACCAGTAATCCTCTTTAAACTGATCTAGTATACCACTCTTGTTTACAAAGGCTCCTGTGTGAAACCATGACTTTGAAATGACTGGTTCCTGATGAAGAGGTTCTTCCACAATATTTGATGCATTTCCTTTTACCCAGTGATCAAAAGTTTCAGTATCCACTTGTTCCACCATTCCGAATCCTCTGAACTCTTTTTCAGCCCTATCATAGTATCCGTGATGGTATCGGTATTGACTTACAAAGGAAGCTCCAGAAATCTTATCTTTAGTAATAGTCTTAGAAATACAGTGAATAGGAAAAGGTATTTTAGTGGCCCAGGTTTTCCCTTCTGATTTGTCCTGAAGATAATACTTTGTGGAAGGTATATATTCCAAATGAACCTCTTTGCCAAGGTTATTTTTAAAGCAAGTAATAATGTGAGGCTTCTTGCTGTTCATTAGATCAATAAATCTGAGAGGAGCCTGCAGACCTTCTTCGTGAGCTGATGACCACACTATACATGAAAGGCCATTTCCCAAAAGGTCCATTGCTGACACTTTAGTCTGAAGATTTACCGGTGGGAAAGAACTAATTTCAAATGGAGTTTCAGAAAATCTATTTCCGGAAAGGTTTTTCCAGCAAGTAAATTTATTTTTGCCAAGATAAATGATATCCGTTGTACCCGATCCGTCTATATCTGCTAACCTGATAAGTGAAGGGGTAAAAGCTTCTTCACGATCAAAGAAAGGAGATTGATCCATGGTAATTTTTGCACTGAAGTTTCCATACCCGAGATTGGCCCAATAACAAACTTCACCATTTCTTATTCGGACAATATCTGTCAACCCGTCTCCGGTCATATCCGCAAGAAAAATAGTCTGTGCATTGTCTGCAAAGATGACCGCAGGTCCGTCTTCTTCATTTTTCGATTTGAGATTCCTCAGAGCTACAGAATATCCATCACGTCCTTCAGAAGGATACCAAGTAAAAATATCGTCTTCTGAAACTAACAAGTCAGGTTTACCATCGCCATTCAGATCAAGCATTCGAACATCAGGAGAATGGATATCGATGTTAGGAAAACCTTTAAAATATCTGAATGGTTTCCAGGTTGCGTCATCGTTTATTTCAAAATATCCTCTTGTCTCAGCCTCAAAGCTGACTAATTGCTTTTTGCCGTCTGCATCAAGATCGGCTAGTTGAAGTTTATTTGCTAATCCTTGAAAAGATGGTTTTGGACTAACCAATTCAGCTTGTGCAAACCGGCCATTTCCAAGATTTGATTTGTAATACCATGCAGATGCTTGTTCAGTAAGAATTCCAGGCAATCCTTCTCCATATAGATCGGTGAATTGATAATTTTGATCATCTACTCCAGCCGGAGCGTTCATCAAATTTTCCCTGGAAATTGTTTTTATTTGATCATTCCATTGATGTTTTTCATATTGAAATTCCATAGGGGGCAGACTCTTCTCTGAATAGCTTCCGTCTGGCTTTTTAATATGCCCTGTGCTGGTGATAGATTTAAGAAATGTAAAGTCTTCCGGTGCATCATTATCATATTCAAAATTGAGAGATCTTACAAGTCCATCGTATTCACCATTACCTTTAAAATGATGAAATAAAAGTACTCTTTTGCATACTCTTGTGGTACGTATTTCAAAACCTGCTTTGTAATTTGAAAATGCATCCTTGCGAAAGGTCCATTCATTTACAGGCTCATAAGTATCATCACTATATTCTCCATAATCCAGTATTGTGGAAAAAAGATAGTCAGAATCGAGAGGATAAGCATCTCCAAAACTTTTATATGGTGTTTTGTTTCCATATAATATTTTTGACAGATATAGATTTGTATAAGTGATCTTTTCTTTGTCATGTCTGTTTTTATTATGAACATAAGAAATGTCAAGCCCTACATCATTCTCTTTTTGATATATATAATGGGCACAATTTCCCTTGTCATCAAAGATAAATTCAGGCAACCATTCAAATATTTTATGCGGATCTTTAGGGTCAAAAATTTTAGAATTGGAACTCCATCCAAAAAGGGTTGTCACATTTTCCTTTGTTGTCACTCTCCATGTAATCTTAGATGTATGCTTTTCACACCAGCGTTCGATTCTTGCAAAATTGCCCTCGATTCTCGGAAGATAAGTCCGTATAGTATATAAATGATCTTCAGAATCTTTATCATCAATTTCATAACAGCCATCAGACTTCTTTACAAATTTGCCATCAATTCCTTTTTTAAATGCAGGAACGAGATCTTCGGCCTCTGAAAATAAAAAAGTGTCTGAATCTTTTTCATCAAAATATTGTGGAAGGTATTTGTCAGTCTTTCGTTTAATAGATGGAAGCCCAAAGCTCCATCCTAGTCCGAATATGCCATTCCCACTTCCTGAATTATAAGATAGTTGAAGTTGAGGCGAAACTCCTCTAGCTGTGGCAAAGGGAAGCGGAATAGACAATGACATGGTTCCATTCACTGCATTTACAGAAAATTTTTCATCTATCCCCTTTATAGCCCCGCCTCCTTTAGGCATTGAAATAACAGGAACATTGATCTGCATATTATCCTTGCCTTCCTTAGACTGACTTTCATTTGTCGAATCCATTGGTAAAGTTGCAGTAATTCCGGCGCCATTATTAAAAAATGAGTTTTTCATTCGTTCCATTTTTAGGAATTGTTTGCTGAACTATATATTGAAATATTAGAACTGATCGATGTACTTAAATGGGAGACTATACTGATGAAGTATAATCAATGAACTATATAAATTCTATAAATACTGTCTTCAGGAAATGACAGACTTTAAAAACTCTTAATATTCTCAAGAATAGAATATTTGTATAATCAATTGCAAAAACTAAACTGGTAATAAATATCTCCGCTTGCAGTGTGTGGAGAATTAATATAAATGAAAATAAATTAACTTGCAATATGATCTTTTAAGTAACTGTAAAGATCGAAATAGAATCAGCTATGCATTAGGCCTGGCTAAAGTATTAAATATATAAATTTTACACCAAATTGTAAGATAATCTTATTTGGTAATTTAAAGTTTTTAATATTGATCAACAAATAATATGATTATTCCTATTAGCTTGACAAAACTATGATTATCTAAGACAAGAGAATTTTCTGATCAAATTAACTATTTATTAGTATTCATTGAGAATATACCTTGTTTGAGGTAATTACTATAATTGAATAACCTACCATTGGAATTTAGTGTTATGTTCTACAAAATTTCACTTTTTTACTATACCGTAAAAAGGTAATTTTATATCTATCCAACCTTAAATGAACAAATATTTCAGCATAATTGACAGCTTAAAATATTTAATGTTCTACTTTTAATTGTTGGAATAATTTTTCCTTAATAGGAGTTAAAACTTGAATTAATTTGCCAGGTATTCAATTTTTGATTTGAATCTTTATTTTTATAACTCTAGTTCTTTCGAAATTTAATTAGGACTCAAACAAAATTACGTTCCTAAAGCCAAAACCTTCATTAGTAAATTGACCCCCTCAATTAATAGAATATTTCCTTAATTATGTAATTAAAGAAGACTGGAAAAGGCAGAAAATGTGGATAAAATAACCCACTATAAATCAAACTATAGTAAGTTCATTTGACAGAACTCCATGCTTTCTTGACTATTGTTAATTATTTAATAGTCTTTGTCTTGTATTTTTGTAGAACTGTTTAATAATAAAGAGGGACACTACAAACTTATTCCGGCTTTACAACAATCTGAAATTTTGAATAAAGATTGCTGATTGAATTTGGCTTTTTAACATGATTATAATGATCAAATCAACCACCTGCAATGAAAGAATAGACTTTCATCTATTGACTAATATCTTTTTCCCAAATCTTTCTCAGAGTATTCACCCCTCTCCTATTGAGTTCTTAAATAGCTTATATTTAAGCTCCATCAAGTATAGTCTTATTAAAATACTTGAATGATTCGAAACTGATCAGAGTATTACAATCAAAACATAGATCAGCTTTTATAAAAAACTTTCAGACTTTCTTATAAAGAAAAATATAAAATGAAAAATAAAGTATTCATCTCTTTACAAATCATATTTCTTTTTACAATCCTTTCATTTTCATCCAAGGCTCAGGTCATGCTGGTGTCTTCTTATTATTCAAGCTCACTGCATACATCCTATGCCAAAACAATGGACATGGCCTTTGGAGCTGGAAAATGGAAACAGTTGTATTATGATAATGTAAATACTGATTCATTGCTGAACTCGGCTACCAACTATATTTATATGGAAGGAGATGAAGATCATTTTCGTTATCTGAGAGATTACTGGTTCACAAACAGAACCAAATATGAGGACTGGGTAAAAAAGGGTAATACTCTTTTTATCAATTCAAATCCTCCATATGATGATGATTTATCAATAGGTTTCGGAGGAGTGGAATTAGACTTTAATTTTATTGCGGATACGATAGTAAGTGCGAATAAGAATCATAAAATATTTAATGGTCCTCAGAAGCCTGTAGGTGAAGAGTTCTGGGGATATTCATCCTATAATGGAGCAAATTTAACAATAAAAGGTAGTGGTTTGAACCCTCTGCTTGTAAGTAAAGAGGATCCATCAAACATTGTACTTGCAGAAAAGGCCTGGGGGGGCGGATCTGTTATTTTAGGTGCTTTAAATAGCATGAGATATGTTTTTCCTCAAGCAACCTATACTAATTTAAGAGCTAATATACTGAGCCTGAAAAACACAGCTTCAGAAGTAAAAGCTGCATTGGAAACTCCAGCATCCAAAATCAGCGTTCGTTATGGAAACCAGGACATTTCTGTATCACTTGTAAATTATGGATCTAAAGCTTTAACAGAGGCTACTGTCAATTGGGAGATAAACGGAACGCTACAGACTCCATTCAAGTGGACAAAAAGCCTGAATCCGGTATCTGATAATACCTTCAGCAAGGATTCTTTTTCTGTTGGTAAGTTTAATTTTGAAAAAGGTAAGACTTATAATTTAAAAGCATGGGTTTCTAAATTGAATGGAAGCATTAATCCAACTTTACAGGATACAGTAATCCAGAAAATTTATACAGCTCTTGAAGGCAGTTATACAGTTGGAACTGAAGATGCAGATTTTGAGAATTTAACAATTGCAGTAAATACCCTTATTGAAGCAGGTGTTAGCGGACCTACTGTATTTAATCTGGCAGATGGAGGACATATTATAGGCCAAAAAATCATAGCTATCAAGGGAGCTTCTCTGTTGAATACTATTAAATTTCAATCTGTTTCAGGAGATAGTAGCAGTACAATCATATTCAGAGACGGAAACACACGGGCAGACCATCTTCTTGCATTCAATGGAGCGTCATACATAACATTTAAAGACCTTACTTTATCTAATTCTTATGATATATATGACTATGGAAATATTATAAAGTTTGAAAAAGGTGCACATGATATTTCCATCATCAACTGTAGAATTCTGGGTAAATATTATAACACCGGTTCAGCAAGTGCATCCACCATATATTTTGAAGAAACGGAGTCTACCCCTTGTTATAATATACAAATCAAAGACAATGTCATATCACAAGGTTCCTATGGAATTTATGCAAATCAACCTTACAATAGAGAGACCAGCGTAATCAAAGGGATTACCATTGAAAATAATGAAATTTACGGACAGTTCTCCGGAGCCATGTATCTTGGAAATATGTCTGGTCTGAAAATAGATGGGAATAAAATAAGTGGAACTCAACTTCAAAATTATTACGGTATATATGCAGATTATGCAGAGGACTTTTCAATTGCCAACAATCAATTGTATGTAAAAACTGTTGGTTATGGTATCCATGTTTCAAACTCCAATTCACCAGAAGGAAAAGTATCTTTAATCTACAATAATGCGTTTCATGGAGATGGCTTAGCTAATGTATACGGCATTAATGTAGCCCAGTGTAAAAACCTTTCAATCTTATATAACACTTTTAATATTACCAATAGCAGTGCAGAAAGTGTGGCCTTAAAAATTATCGGTACAAACAGCAACCTTCGAATATTTAATAATAACATTTGTGTACGTGGACTTGGCTTTGCTGCTGATTTTAAAACCAATGAATCTTTTTCTGATATCTCATCTGATCATAACAATTACTATTCAGGAGGCTCTTATACTTTCAGAATAAATGAAAATAATCTGAAAGGATTGGAGGACTGGAAATTACTTTCGAAAAAAGATTCTAGCTCTGTTTCTGTTGATGCTGTCTTTATTGAAGACAATGGATATAAATGTTCAAAGGGGTTGCTGGATGGGGCCGCAATACCTCTGGCAGAGGTTTCTAAGGACATCGAAGGAAAACCTAGAGATACCAGCCATCCGGATATCGGTGCAGGTGAGTTCACCTCTTCAGGAGCTGACCTGCAACTGCAGTCACTGTTGGTTCCGGTAGCACCATTCCTGGCAGGTAACTATGATATAAAAATTAAGGTGGCTAACAGTGGTAATGAAAAGATCACCTCTTTTGATTACCAACTAACATTTAATGGTGAGGTTAAACCCTTACAAAAATGGAATGGTAATCTTGAAAAAGGAAAATCTGTTGAGATTAACCTTGGCTCTCAAAGTTTTCCTTTTCTCAAAGGCAATGCAGTTAGCGTTGAAGTATCTTTCCCTAACGGAAGGGATGATCTTAACACGGCTGACAATATTCTCTCGAAGGAAAACCTGTATGCTGCATTACCTTCCAAGACTTATACGATCGGAGGAACAGCGCCTGATTTTGCGTCTTTCGGAGAAGTGCAAAACCAGCTGAAAAACGGAGGTATAAAAGGAAATGTAACTTTCCTGGTGAGAGATGGCATCTATAATGAACACATTGCATTGTCTGATATATCCGGATCAGGAGCAGATGGCAAGATTGTTTTCCAATCAGAATCCGGAGATAGCAGTAAAGTTACGATGAGTTATTATGTAACTCGTTATGAATCTGATTCCAGCTATGTTGTAAAACTTGAAAACACTTCCTATATCACCTTCAAAAATATTGGTTTTAAAATTGATGGTGAATATTATGCTAAAGCTATAGATCTTCAGGGAGCTAATTCAAATATTCTTTTCACCAATAACATCATTACAGGAAGAGCGAGTACTTACCCAAGTGAAAACAATACACTTGTAAATATACAAGGATCTGTGAGTCCGTCAGGAGATGTTGTATTTGAAAAGAACTTATTACAAAACAATGACTATGGCTTTTATTTGCTTGCAAAATCCACAAATGAATCCGGTAAAATCATAGTAAGAGGTAACGTTTTAATAAACCAGGCTGCATATGGTTTCAAGCTCAATGATCAATCTTTTACACAGATAATCTCCAATACAATAACTTCTGCAAGCACCAATACAAACTACAGAGCTATTGATATATATTCTTGCAAGGAAGGTCTAAAAATTCTAAAAAACCGTATTGCTACCAATGGAGGGTTTGGTATAAACTTAGGTTATACTAAAGCTACTGCCACGAACAGGATTTTAATAGCAAACAACTTTGTAAAGACTCAAGGAACATCTGAATCGAGGCCCATTAGCATGTCAGATGTAGAGCAGGCCGATATTTACTACAATACCTTTTTATATTCAGGTGCCAGTACAAGCGAGCGTTCAGCTTACCTATATAGTTGCATTTCAATAGATCTTTATAACAATCATTTTATTAATAATGGTGGTGGTTATGCATTATATTTTAGTAATAGCAATGATTACCTCAACATAAAAGCTGATTTTAATAACTATTACACTAAAGGTGCTAATCTATTATATTCATATAATAATACCAGCGCCCAGTTTAAGAGTATATCTCAGTGGTCTACTTATTCAGGCCATGATAAAAATTCTACTTCAATAGATCCGATGATTGCAACGGATTCTTATAAAGTGACCAATCCACGTCTGAACGGAACAGCCACCCCTGCCCTTCTTGTAACAGAAGATATAGATAATATAATTAGAAGTAAGTTTCCGGATATTGGCGCTTCTGAATTCAGTCCGGCTGGATTGAACCTTGCATTGAACAAGCTCCTGCTTTCTGATCAGAATTTTGCTGCAGGCATCAATCCTGTATCTATTGTTGTAAGAAACAATGGATCAACAACAGTAACTTCTTTTACAGTTAAATGGAAAACTAATGAAACTGCTCAGTCTGATTACTTATGGACAGGCAACCTTCAGGCAAATGCTTCAGACACTGTTGTACTTGGTAATTTTGACTTTAAAGTTGGACAACTTTATAAATTTGAAATCTCTGTTTTAAATCCTAATGGATCAACAGATTTAGATATAAGTGATAATACACTTGTAATCGCAGATCTTGCCGCTCCGTTAAATGGTACCTATACCATAGGCGGAACAAATCCGGATTTTGCCAGCTTTAATGCCGCAGCATTAATACTAAATAAAAAAGGAATAGCTGGAAACGTTACATTTAATGTAAGACCTGGCACCTATCAGGAACAAGTAAGACTGAGACAGATAGCAGGAACAAGCGCTGAAAGAAGAATCATCTTTCAATCTGAAAACTCTGATAGTTCTAAAGTAATCCTTTCCTTTTATGCAGGAACGTATTCTGCCAACTATGTATTGAGATTGGACAGCACAGATTATGTAACAATAAGAAATATCACTTTAAGGTCTGAAAACAATAGCTACAATGGGGTTTTAAATTTGCTTAATGGTTCTAATAACAATATTATTTCAAATAATATTATTCAGTCAGCATCAACAGGTAGTTATAATACGATAGAAATGTATTCCGAGAAAGCTGGACTGAAAAACAACAATAACCTGTTTGCAAACAATAGAATTCAATATGGAAGTACAGGTTTAGCTATTTCAGGTTATTCATCATCAGGAGGCAACAATGATGAAAATAATAAACTGGTTAACAATACCTTTACCAGTCAGAAATATTCAGGAATCAGTCTTTCAAATCAGAATTATTCTATCATAGAGAATAATACAATTGACATCATCGAAGATCGGGGAATCTATCTCTCTAGTACAATTGGATCAAAAATAACTGGTAATAAAATACTTTTAGGAAATGGAAATGAGGGTATCTATGTAAGCAGTGCTTCAAATCCTGATACATTACAAACAATTATTGCAAATAACTTTATTAAAATATCAGGCACTAACAATGCAGAGGCAATAAGTCTTTATAATGCCATTAACTTCAAGATTTATTTCAATACGCTTATTCTTAACAATAACTATCCATTATCAAATTGTGTCAACATTGAAAACAGTACAAATTGTATATTAAACAACAATATTATTGTCAGCCGAAACAAGGGATATGCGTTAAGTATTAACAATTCAAAAAACATTACTACTGATTACAACAACTATTATTCACAAGGGCTATATCCTTTCAGGCTGAATAAAAATGATCTGACTATAGGGGCTTGGACTGCTACTACAGGACAAGATAATCATTCTATAAATTTAGATCCGGTATTCAGTGCGGCTAAAGTGTGGCAGACTAATGACCCGAGAATAAACAACAAAGGAATTGCCATTGCAGGTTTTAATACAGATATCGACGGAGAGGCCCGTGGTGCTCAACCGGATCTGGGTGCTGATGAAAACACAATCAAAGGTGTTGATCTTGGGCTTTTATCCATAGTATCTCCCCTATCACCTGTAAAAGCTGGAAACCAGTCAGTAAAAGTTGTCCTTTTCAACAATGGAAGTGCAACAGTTAATACCGCAAACCTTAGCTGGTCTGTCAATGATACAACAAAAACTACTACCTGGACAGGTTCTCTTGCACCTTCGGAAAGTATTGAAGTATCAGTTGGAAATTTTCAGCTTCCGTCAGGAGTAACTGCGTCTGTAAAAGTTTGGATTAATGATCTGACAGATAATAACCATTACAATGATACATTGAAAGTAAATAACCTTCGTCCTGGTATGAGAGGTATTTATACAATCGGAAAACAGAGCTCTGACTTTGTTAGCTTTACTTCAGCAGTAGCTGCGCTCGCTACTGCAGGTGTTGCCGGGAATGTTGAGTTTCATGTAAAACCTGATACCTATTCTGAACAGTTTTCAATACCTGAAATTTTCGGAACATCAGATACAAGTACAATAACCTTTAAACCTCAGACAGAAGGTGATGTAATTCTTACTTATGCAGGAAAATCAGGTTCTAATTATATAGCTCAGTTAAACGGTGCGGATTATATAAGGATTTATGGCATACAATTTCTTCCAACCAATACAACATATGGAATCTGTATTAACGCTACCGATGGGGCGGATAACAATATAATAAGAGGAAATACTTTTAACGGAATAACCGATAACTCTTATAGTACCTCCATTATAATGTTTCAAAGGTCTTCAAGTGAATATACCAATCTCAACAACCTCATAGAAAACAATATATTTAAAAAAGGTGGTTTTGGGGTCTATTTCAGCTCCTCTAATAATAATGACAGAAATAACACTATAAAGAACAATCACTTTGAAGGGCAAGGAAATATGGCTATTAATGTATCCTACCAGCTTAACCTTCAAATTACAGGCAACAAGATTATTTCAGGTAACAACTATGAGTATTATGATGGTATTTCTGTCAATTATTGTACAGGAACATTTTTAATCGATAAAAACAGAATAGAGGTTACAAAAGGAAGATCAGGAATTAACTGCTCTGATAACAAAGGTACTAAAGCCCAATCTGGAATTATCTCGAATAACTTTATTACGATAAAAGGATCAAACAACAATTTTGGAATTCAACTTTATGCGTGCGAATACCTTGGGGTTTATTTTAACTCAATACTAAATGCGAGTACAGGAATAACTGCAAGTTGTTATAAGAGTTCAAGTTGTAAATATCATTCAATTGCAAACAATATCCTTTTAAATACGGGTCTCGGTTTTGCCTCAACTTTTGAAGACATATATTATGCACTCCTATCGGATCACAATAATTATTTTGTAAGCGGCACAAAGGTATTTGCGTCTCATGCAACACTATTGGAATGGAAAGTAAATAAAGGTGTTGATTTCAATTCGGTTTCACTTGATCCTAAATTCCAGTCTGATACAATATTGCGTTCTTCAGAAGTTGCATTGAATACATTGGGTAAACCAATATCCGGAATTACCGAAGACATTGATGGTGAAACCCGTAGCCTATCAAAGCCATCCATTGGTGCTGATGAGAATGTTCCGGATGCCAATGATGTAGGTATACATAAAATAGCAAGCCCGGTGCAGCCATTTGTTTCAGGAGCGAGTCCGGTAGCAGTTCAGCTAAGAAACTACGGAGATATACCTCTAGAGACAGCAACTATAAACTGGTCGGTTAATGGCATTCAACAAACTGCTATATCCTGGACAGGTAATCTGACATTGGGAGATACTTCTCTTGTAACATTGGGTAACTTTAATTTTGTTCCACAAACAGCCTATACAATCAAGACCTGGACAAGCGAACCTAACGGTATATCCGACAACAATCAATTGAATGATACAGTTCTTACAGGTCCGGTTTATGCTGCATTAAGAGGAACTTTTACTATCGGCGGAAACAGTCCTGACTTTGCAAAAATCAGTGATGCAACAGATGCTTTAATTAAAGGCGGCATAGTAGACTCTGTTCAGTTCAATATTAGAAATGGCATATACAATGAGAAGGTAATTATTCCATCCATTATCGGTGCTTCAAAGAAGAACTCGATTGTATTTCAGGCAGAGAGTGGCTTGAGGTCAGATGTCGAAATATCAAATAGTGGTACTGCAGATAAAAATTATCTGATTCAATTGTCTTCTGCGGATGGGATAACCTTCAGAAATCTGTCCTTCCGCAATAGCAGTAATATGTATGGCAGAGTTCTGAGCATCTTAAACGGGTCCGATAATATTACTATTTCAAATGTAGTATTTAACGGATCGGCTACAACAAATAATACAGAAAATCAAGCTTTGGTTTATAGTGAAGCCGGGGATTTCAGCAATGACAATCTTATTATTAAAGGCTCCTCTTTTATTAAAGGTGGTTATGGAATATATGCCTCTGGAAAGACCAGTACGAATAAATATCAGCAAGGACTTTTAATTCAGGGAAATGAATTTAAAGATTCATATGCTCAGTCGATAAATCTTATAAACCAGGACGAACCTGTTGTACAAAACAATAAAATAGAAAGTAACAGCAACTCCCCTGGGCATGCTGGAATAAAACTAAACAGCTATGCTTTCAAGAGCCGAGTAATTGGAAACAGAATAAAACTTTTCAATGGAGGATCAGGCATAGAGGTCTCTTCAGCGACAGGCTCTCCGGTAATAGCCAATAACGATATCCTGGTTTCCGGCTTAACAGTTACAAGAGGTATTAATGTGTATTATTCAGACTATATTGGTATCTATCATAATACTATCAGAATCAATAATAAAACGCTGAGTCTTGATGCTACAGCAGTTACACTTTCGGGAAATAACAATAGCCTGTTTAATAATAACCTGGTTGTTTCACAGGAAGGATACATCATTTATTATTACAATGGTTCTTTCTCATCCAACTATAACAACTTCTATTCACAAGGAAAATATTTAGGGTATTATAGTGATAAAATAAAAGACCTGACTGACTGGAAGCAGGTAACCGGAAAAGACAATCAAACGTTGACTGTTAATCCCAACTTTAAAAACGAACAGGAAGGCGTTATTTCCAATGCCCTTTTAAATGATGTTGCTCCTCAGGCAGGCGGTATTCTGAGCGATATCAATGGAGTTGCAAGAAAATCCTTAACTGATATAGGTGCATATGAATTTACGCCTTCAGGAACAGATGCATCACTTATTCAAATTGAAAAACCAGCAACACCAATTATTACCGGACCGCAGGAGGTTACTGTTACATTATACAATAATGGATCTGAAATTCTTAACAGTGCAAATATAAACTGGTCAATAAATGGAATTTTGCAAAGTCAGGTAAAATGGTCCGGATCATTATCCTCTCAGAGAAGCATCCCAGTGAATCTCGGTATACATGAATTTCAAAGATTAAATTCCTATGAAATAAAAGCCTGGGTTTCTTCTCCAAACAGCACAACGGATAATGAAATTTCAAACGACACAATAAAGAGAAACATCTCTCCTGCTCTTTCAGGTATTTATACGATTGGAGGGACAGGTGCTGACTTTCCTAACTTTACAAAAGCTACTGAAGCTTTGATGGCCAATGGAGTAGCAGGTCCTGTAGAATTCAAAGCTGCAGACGGTATCTATAACGAACAGATTGAAATACTAAAAGTACCAGGGATCTCTTCAATCAATAAAGTAAGCTTTTCGTCTGCATCTGGAGACAGCACCAGGACAACAATCAACTATCAATCGACCATCGATAAAAACTACATTGTTTTAATAAAAGGAACCAATTATATAACATTTAACGGTATTACTTTAAAGTCACTTGATACCGAATATGCTAATGTATTGGTAATGAAAGATGGTGCTAGTTATATCAATGTTCTGCATTGCGTACTGAGTGGAAAAAGATATAATTCAAGCGGAAATCAATATCTTATAAGTACATCAGGTTATACAACAGGAAACCGTATTGAAGAAAATGTATTTCAGGATGGTTCTTATGGAATCTATATGGATGGTTCGGCTTCAGTTAGTCAGACAAATGAAATTTCAGGAAACGTTTTCCATACTCAGAGTAAATCATGTATTTACCTGAGTTATCCAAGAAATACGATTGTTGAAAATAACATCATAACCCCGCTTTCACACTATACATATTATTATGCGATATATGCAGGTAACTCAAGAGGTAGCCTTCGTATTTCTGGAAATCAGATAATAATTCCCGGAACCAGAAGCAGAGGTATTTACCTGAATTCTGCTATCGGAACAAGTTCAGACCCTGTATTGGTTTACAACAATTTTATAAGCCATACTCAATCAGAAGAAAACTCTGGTATTTATTTAGCTTCTTGTGAAAATGTTGGAGTGTATCATAACAGTGTCAGAATTTCAGGAACAGGTACTCCAATATATGAAGCCTTTAATCTGGAAAACAGCCGATACATTCAGGTCAAAAATAATATATTCGCTCACTTTGGTAAAGGACGTGCAATTACTGTAACAGGCAATACACAAAGTCTGACTTTTGACTATAACGATTACTTCTCCACAGGTGAAACTCTGGCTATATGGGGTAGTTCGTCAAACACTTATGCATCAGTAGAAGCGCTTCAGGCTGCTACAGGTATGGATAGTCATTCATTATCTATCGATCCTGTTTTTGTAAGTTCTACAAATCTGCATGTAAGCCAGTCAAATCTTGACGGAGCAGCAATACCTATATCTCAGGTGAAAACAGACATAGACGGACATACCCGTCATGATAAAAATCCTGATATTGGAGCTGATGAATTCGGTTCAGGGCTTGTAACCAAAGATATAGGTATTACATCTGTAATCGGACCCAAGAGTAGTTGTAACCTGAATGGCAATCGGTTTATTGCAGTAAAACTACAAAACTTCGGCGTTGATACACTGAATAACATTTCCATACATTTTGTTCTCAATGATACTCTTAACATTAAAGAAGAACTCACAGGTATAAAGCTAAAAGGTGGACAATCTTACAATTATACATTTAAAACCCCGGTGGTGATGGATGATCACACACTGTATTCATTTGATATTTATACATCGATGGATTTCGATTCCAACAGGGATAATGATTCCATAAACAATTATATCATCCACCACTACCCTACTGCAGATGCTTATGCAGGAAAAGACACTATAATTTGTCAGAATGCCCAATATTCATTGGTTGCAAGCGGAGGATCTAAATATACCTGGCAAATATTAGGGTCTGATGTTGTTTATGCCAATCAGAGAGTTCAACCTGTTAGTCTCAACTATAAAACTATTTTTGTATTAAAATCTTACAATACATATGATTGCTTTAATACAGATACGATAACAGTTGATGTGATACCAAATCCTGAAAGACCTGTAATTACATCTGAAGGAACTTTAGGAGGAGCTTGTAAAAAAGATTCGATTACACTTACTTCCAGTATAAAAGATAATATCATCTGGTCTACAGGACAAAAGACAAAAACCATAAAAGTAGCCAGTGCTGGAGATTACTCTGTGAAACATACAGCTCCACTTTCCAGCTGTTCATCTACTGGTAGCATTGAAATCAAAAGTCCGCTTATTCCAAGACTGACTCAAAATTTAACAATTTGTCCGGGTCAGGAAGTTAGACTAGAAGTTTTTAATGGTGGCCAGTCATTCTTATGGTCCACAGGAGAAATCACTAGTTCAATTCTTGTTTCACCAACCAGCACAACAACTTACAATGTTAAAATCAAAACGGAAGAAGGTTGTGAATTGGATAAAAGTGTAACTGTAAGTGTACGTGGTGGTGATTTTATTCCTAAAATAACATCCTTGAAAGGTGATGCGGCAGTATGTGCAGGAAGTGAAGCATTATTAACAGTAGAAGGTAAAGCATCCTACTTTTCCTGGTCAAATGGCTCATCAGGCAATGCCATTAAAGTTTACCCTACTCAAAAAACAACCTATTCTGTGACAGCGCATGGAGGTACATGTTTTGGCAGAACTGAAACAGCATCTATAGTTGTAGATGTTTTACCAGGTCCGGACAAAGCTCCTATTATTGTTGCTACTGGCTCAAGCACATTGTCATTCTGCGAAACAGATGCTATAACCCTTACCTCTTCTGATTATTCAGAATTTATAAAATGGTCAACCGGAGATACAACTCCATCTATCACTGTTTTAGCTCAGGGAATTTATTCTCTCAGCCATGTAAGCAAGGAAGGTTGTGCGAAAACATCTTCAGTTAAAATAGAAGATCCTAAAGTACCTTATATAGAAGGTCAAAAAGAAATCTGTAAAGGTGAATCCACGACACTTACTGTGATGAATGGATATCACTACCAATGGAGTAATGGAGAAACAAGCAGTTCCATCATAGTTTCACCGGATACTACAACAGAATATACTGTTCTTATTGAAAATCGTGAAGGTTGTAAATACGAACAGAAAGTGAAAGTAACTATTTTCGAAACACCTATAGTTACAGGCATTAGCTCGGATACAGCTATCTGTCAAGGAACAGAAATAGACTTGTTTGTTACAGGAAAAGCAAAAGAGTTTTTATGGACTGACGGCCATGTCGGAAGCAGGATAAAAGTAAAACCTGAAGAGACAACTGAATTTGGTGTTAAAGCAACTAACGGTTGCTCTAATCAGAATGGAAATGATTATTTAAATGTTAAGGTAACTGTGTTGCCACTCCCAGAGCAACCTGTTATTCTTCAAGGAAATAATAAAGTATATTGTTCTGGCCAGAAGATAACGCTGGAGAGCAAATACTCAGACAGCATCAGATGGTCGAACGGTGCAACAACCAAATCAATTATTATTTCTGATACAGGGATATATAAACTTCAAAGGTTCAACCAATATATGTGTACCAGAACGGCTGAAATATATACCTCCTATCCTGAAAAGGCTTATATTACTATAGAAGGAAAAGGTTTTCAGACTATCTGTAAAGGTGATGCAGCACAGTTGCGCCTTGTAAATGGCTCGGATTATTTATGGTCAACCGGAGCAAATACGGCTGATATTGAAGTTAGTCCACAAGTCACAACAACGTATTATGTAAATGGAATAAATGAATATGGCTGTTCATATGCTGATTCCATGAAGATTACAGTGATTGACCCTGTAGCACCTGCTGAAGTTAAAAATCTTATTCCATTGAATAACAAAGCGGATCTGAGTCTGCCGCTTTCATTGTCCTGGAGTCCATCAGCGAATGCAAGCCATTATGATATTCGTATATGGAAAGAAACAGAATCACTTCCTGAATCACCTTTTGTGCGAAATACCAGTCAGATTCTATATCGTATTGAAAACCAATTGGATTTTGGCACAAAGTACAACTGGCAAGTCACTGCTAAAAATTCATGTGCTGAAACTACCGGACCGATCCAACAATTTGAATTGAGAAAACTTCCGGATCTGGAAGTAAAAAATGTACTAGTACCGGCATCAGCATTCTCTGGTCAGGAGGTATTGTTGTCGTGGGAAGTCAAGAACTCAGGCATAGGCAAGACTGTATCAAATGAATACTGGTTTGATAAAGTATATCTTTCAAATGATAGTATTTTAACGTTTGGAGTTGATTCCTATTTAACAGGAATTGCAAATAAAACCTCACTTGATTCGGGCCAGTCCTATATTGCATCTGCAACGGTCCGACTTCCTGAAGGAGTTGGTGGTCCACATTATGTTTTCATTGTATCGAATCAAAACAATGAAATAAAAGAGCTGACCCATGATAACAACATAGGAAGGAATTCAAGATATCTTTTGGTAAACCTCACTCCTCCTCCGGATTTACAGGTGCTTGAGGTATCAACCCTTTCAAATGTATTTTCAGGACAAACAATAGATCTTAAATGGACAGTTGGTAATAAAGGAGATGGCAAGACTCATTCCAGCATATGGAAAGATCAGATCTATTTGTCACAAGATTCTGTGTTGCGTTCAGGTACAGCACTTATACTTGCTACTATAACTCACAGCGGGCAACTGGAAGCTGGAAAGTTTTATTCGAATACAATTCCTGTAACTCTGCCTCACGGAATCTTCGGAAAATACTTTATCCACGTGAAGACTGATGAGGATGATCAGATATTTGAGCACGCTTACAATAATAATAATTCCGAAAAAAGTAATGCAATTTCTGTAACGCTATTACCTCCGTCTGATCTTGTACCAAGTGTAACTTCAATACCAGCTTCAGCAAGTAACAGAGACAATATCAAAGTAACATGGACTGTTAAAAACCAAGGAGGTTCCGCTACGAATGTCGGCAGATGGACAGATGAAATCTATCTTTCTAATAATATCTTCTTTGATGCAAAGAATGCAAAATTGCTGGGTTCCAAAACGAATTATTCCGCATTAAACCTTGGAGAGAGCTATAGCGCTGAAGCCACAGTTAAAATCCCGGATAATATTACAGGAGCCAATTACATATTTGTGGTAACAGACAGAGCTAATGAAGTTTTTGAACATGAAAACAAACATAACAACACGGGCAGAAGCTTTACCTTGCTGACTATTAAGTCTCCTGATCTTATTGTTGAAGAAGCTATTGTTTTAAATACAGAAGTAAACTCAGGAGAAATCATGAAAGTCAGATATCTATTGAGAAACAAAGGTACCGGAACTGTTAATGCAAATACATGGATAGACAGCCTGTATATAAAAGAGTCTGTAGCTTCAGATACAACCAAAGCAAAAACGGTAGCTGCAATGGTAGTAAAACCAGAAAGGATTTTAAATCCTAATGAAACTATCTATGTAACCAGTTCTATCAAGCTTCCGGAAGGAGTTAACGGCACCATTTACCTTCAGATTCAGACAAATGCAGACAGAAGCGTTTATGAAGTAACAGAGGGATATGCAAATAACAAGTTTAACAAAGCTGTGGTAGTAACATTGTCTCCATGGGCAGATCTGAAAATAAGCAAGTTATCTGCTGACAGAGATACCGCGGAAACAGGCTCTGCATATCCACTTCATGTTAAAGTAACAAATCAGGGAAAAGCTGCAACCAAAGATTCGTCATGGATAGATAGAATTTATATCTCTCCGTCACCTGTCCTTGGAAAAGATACAGTATTGCTTGCAGGAGCAAGAGCTGACTTCAGATTGAAGAAAGACTCTTCATATAGCTATACTATAGATGTTCCTATACCATTTGATATTGAGAAAGGAACTTATTATTTCTATGTAATTACCGATGCGACCAATAAAATTTATGAGCATACAGATGAAAACAATAATATTACCATGTATGGCCCTGTTGCAGTTACTTATGGTCCAGGCCCGGATCTTAAACTATCTGAACTGAAAACACCAGAAACTGTTTTGACTGGCATCAGCTATCCTGTAGAATGGAGAGTTAAAAATATCGGAAGACAAGGTGCCCATGCAGAATGGAGTGATGCTGTTTATCTGTCGAGCGATACGATATGGCAGCCTAAGACAGACATCTATTTAGCTTCCTACTTTGGCAAGCATTCGCTTGACTCAGGAATGACTTATTTCGATTCCCGCAAATTGGAAATACCAGAGGCTATATCAGGACAATATTACTGGATAATGGTAACCGATTATTCACCTAATGGTAAACCTTTAACAAACTCAGGAGACCAAAACAGAGCTAATAACTATTCTGTAAAACCAGTTGCAATTACCTTAAATACAACACCAGATCTTTACATTACAGACCTGAAGACTCCGGAAGAAGGTGTCTCCGGACAACCGGTAACTATTCAATACACAGTCACCAATCAGGGTACAAGCGCAACCCGTCCTAAAAGGTGGACTGATAAATTTTATCTGTCGACCGACTTCAACATTGATAAGAACGACAGATTACTTGGATCTATAGACCGGTATGATTCGCTTCCGGTTGGGTCAGGATATAGCGTGAATAAAGAAGTTATATTACCATTGTATGAATCAGGTAATTATATATTACTGGTAAAAACAGATAATGATAATTCGCAATATGAAGGCGATCAGGAAGGTAACAATGTATCTTCCTCCCCTATCCATCTTGAGATGCCACTGCCTGTAGATCTGATTGTATCAGAGATTACAACTGATAAAGAGCAATATACAGCGGGAGATGATCTGAAAATATCATGGGCAATATTGAATAAAGGAATCAACCCGGCAGTGGGTTATGAAGAAGATCAGTTTTATTTGTCCAGAGACCAAAGCTGGGATCTCAGTGATATCTATCTTGGCAATTCCAAAAACTTTTTGAGATTGGCATCAAATGGTGTGCAAGCATTCACTAATTCATTCAAGATTACAAATGCTTCTGTGGGTAACTACTATGTAATTGCAAGAACAGATTCAAGAAATCAGATACCGGAAACAGATGAACGAAATAACGAAACAGCAAGTCTGAAATCAATCCTGCTGGATGTTAAAGAACTTGTGCTGAATGTTGCAGAAGATACAATCCTTGCAAACAAAGGCGGTCTTTCTTATAAAATAATCATTCCGGATTCGCTTAAGAATGAAACTCTTCTTGTGGAGTTAACTGGTGAAGATCAGAACAACCACAACGAATTGTATATTCGTTACGGCGATGTACCAACAAGAAATACCTATGATGCTGCTTTCAGCCGTCCATTCTCTGGAAATCAGGAAGCAATCATCAGCGAAATGAAGCCGGGTACTTATTATGTAATGGTGTATGGTGAAAATGAATTTGGTCAGGCCCAGGATATAACTCTGAAAGCTTCCATACTTCATTTTGAAATACGATCTGTAAAAACAAATGTCGGAGGTGATTCAGGACCGGTTACGACATGCATACAGGGAGCGAAATTCAAACCAAGTTGTAAATTTTATATTTATCAAGACAACCTTCCGATAAAGGCCAGCAAGGTATTTTATGTAAATCCTACCAAGGTATTTGCAACATTCAATCTTGCAGGAGCAGCGCATGGTTATTATGATGTAGTATCTGTAGACTCCTTATCTGGTGAAGAGGCAGTAAAATTGAATGGATTTAAAGTAGAAAAATCCACACAAGAACTTTTGCTAACTGATCTAGATCACCCGCGTTCAGCAAGAGCGGGACAGATAGTTCCTATACATGTACATTTTGCTAATGGAGGAAATATAGATATACCGACACCGAGAAGAGCAATCGTTTGCACAGGCTCCAAAGTGCCTCTGGGATTGACTGTTCAGGATCTTCAATATTACTTTACATCATTAAGTATGGATTTTTCAGAGCCAGAAGGTCCTCAAGGTGTGTTAAGACCAGGAGCTATAAGTGACAAGACATTCTATGTTGCAGCCTGGGCACGACGTATACAATTAAAAATATTAACCAAATAATTTTGCATCATATAAAAATTGAAGATTCCAATGCGAGCTTATATTAAACTATCGACTGTACTTTTCTTTCTCCTTATATGTATGCAAAAAACCTTTGCCATAGATATAAATCCTGGAGAAAACAGAACAGAGTGCCCGGGAACAAAAATAACCCTTGGAGGGAGTCCCACAGCAGGGCCAGACTCACCGAATAACTATACATACCAATGGTATTCTATACCTGGTGGATTCAGCTCAACTGAATCAAATCCGGAGATTACAGTACCTGATGTTAAGACTATCTATGTAGTCCGGGTAACAGATATTGATGGCTTTACATGTCAGGAATCTGTTACCATCACCCCTGTTCTGGTTAAAGGAATTGATTTCAACCCAAGTTATTTGCCAGCTGACGGTAAATCTATATCACAGGCAACAGTTACCTCAGAACCAGGTGGCCGGACTTTTGTGTGGTCGATATCAGAAGCAGACGGATCTGATGCAACTATCGGAGAAAGTAACGGAAGAATTAAAGCATCCAGTAAGCCTGCGACTATAAAGGTCAAGGCGCAGGATAAGCAGGCCGCGGACAACAAAACTCAAACATGTTTTGTAGAAGAAAATATCTGTATGGGGGATCCGGAGGAATGCTGTCCTGATCTGGCTGGAGAAGTAAAGTTTGGATTGTTAAGAATACATTTAACCGAATCCATTCAATCAACAGGTTCAGATGGTGACGGTTATTGCTCTTATTCCACCAATAAAGTCAGGCTACACCTGGATATGAAAGGTTTCTTCCATACTCCGGTTTCTATCGATCTTGATGGGGTGAAGGCTTCCTGGAAACAGAAAGGCACCGGAGCAGAAATAAGTTTTAAGGAAGTATCATTGGAATGGAGTGGTACAGCTCCAACGAGACAATTCGGTCCCTTACAAGCAAATCTGACAGGTATGAAACTTACAGTTACTTCAGACGGAGCTATTTCAGGTGAAACAAAATTTACAGTTAATCAAGTTGAATCAGTTCCCTTAGGAGGCATAGCCGAACTTGCCAAAGGCACCTCGGGAGGGTTTGTATACAAATACACTTCATCTACAAGTTTTGAAGGTTCTTATGATTTCAGTGGTGTAAAAAACATTACTATCAGGTTAAAAAAGAACACTTCAATAATTGCTGAAGCTTCAGGTGATCTTAAATCAAATGGAGTATTTGATGGAGAACTGACCGTCAAAAATGCGGCAACTTACTCTACCAAAGGCTTTGATGCAACTGTAAAAAGACTAAGGTGGAATTTTACATGGGTACTTAATGAAAATGAAGTTTCTTTTAAAGACGGGGAAGCAGAGATAACAATAAAGAACATTAGAAATACTAAAGGAGAAGTTGCAGTGGACTTTGAATTAAGGGGACATACTGCTAATGGAGTTGCCAAATTTAGTAAACTTGTGGCCTTTGGATGCAATATAGAAGGAAGTCTGGCTGCTAAAGTAGATCATGAGTTCAATATTCATGAAATAAGCGGAAGTAATATAAAAGCCAAACATCCTGATTTTGACAATTCCTTTGAAATCAATGAATTTAATATTACTAATGGTGAACTGAACCAATTCAGATTTAATGGACATACTAAGTATAAAAACGTAAACTTCAAAATCAGTAATGCAGCATATGTACAGAACAAAGGGATAGAAATCACAGCTGGCCTTGAAATAGGTAAATCCTCCAAATGTGAAGTAAGAGATTTCACTATATCAAGTGAAGGTGTAGTCTCTAAAATTAAATTGTATTTTGAATCGACCAGTTATCCTCTTTCCATAAAGGCTAATCTGTCCTTTGTAGATAGTGAATTTAAAGGAGACTATTCAGGCTCGATAGAAGGAGGAATAAAAATAGGAGGAAAAGTTGTGATTGGCTCAATGGAGACATACAACTATGGATTCTTTGAACTTACAATGCAGGTAGCCAAAGGATTTCAAGTAGGTCCTGTTATCAAGATTGATGAATTAGGTGGACGCTTCGGATATAACTACGATCACAGGGTTAATTCAGCCAGTGAGGGAACGTATCTGATAGGATTCGTGCTGGGCATAAAGGATGTTGCTGATATTATAGGACTTAAGGGAGATGTAACCCTGGTTATTGGCAACAAGAGTTCACTAGAACTTGAAGGTGAAGTAAGAGTTCCTGCAAAATCTCCTCATTATTTTAAAGGTACTTTGAAAGCCTCTTATTTACTGGGAACCAATGATGTGTCCGGTAGTACCAATGCAACACTTAAAGTTCCTGCAAGAAATGGGAATATGCTTTCTCTATCCACAGGTAATATGAGTTTTAGACTTAATCAAAGTGGATGGAATGTAAAGGCTATGAATATTTCGGGACAGATTATGAAGGAGGTAACAATGACTGGTTCATTTGATCTCAGAGGAGCAGCTGGAGATGACGGAGGTATTGCAGGAACCGTTGCAGGAACTATTGATTACTCTAAAGATATTAAGATAATTTATCCGGATAAATTTGATGGCACAAACTGCGTAACTGCAGATCATACTGACTCTAAGCTAGGGTTTGGAATATATGGACAATTCAGCCTTAAATTGGGAGGATCATTCAACACTCAGGTAAATCCGGAAGGGTTTAACGGAACTATAAAAACATATGTTAACGGAGCCAGCAGAGTAAGTGTCAAATGGCCCTGCATCGCTACCTGCGTGGATTGTGTGAGGTTTACAAATGTAAATGTAAATGGTGACATGGAAATGAGTTATGATGGCTCCTTTACAATACTTAAAGGATATCTAAAGTTTTCCGGAGCTGATCATGAAGAGGAAAGCCGCCCTATTGTTTTAAAATTCTAATTAAGTACTTGTGAGAAATATATATAAACTGACATTACTTATTATAGTCATCACCTTTTCTAATCCTGCTGTTCAGAGTTTTGCTCAAAGAAACGGAGCAAGTCTGAGAGGTGGCGAATCGGACAAGGCTATGAAGCTTTACTGGGAAACATATGACTGGCCTCAGAACCTCACTGGCTTTAACATCAAAAAGCAAAGTGGAGAAAACAGTGGCTGGAACAAACTTAACAAGGACGTGATCTTCCCACAGGTAGATGAAAGAAATTGGATAAATCAGGGACTTAATGAAGAAGAAGCAAAAAGCGTTCAACAAATATTTTTAAAATATCTTTCAGAAGGTAAGTTAAGTAAGATCGCTAAAGAAGAATTGCTTCAGAAGCTTCAGCAATCAGGAGGACTTAAATCTGGTGACAGATTAAATATGAAGCAGGATTATAATTTGGCATTGATATTAGGCTTCGCTTTTATTGATCATACCTACTCGAATTCTGAAAACGCAAATTATGGTTTGTTTTATGTATTTGAAGATGGACATGAGTCTGAGCATCCCATCGCAACCTTCTATCCCGGAGATGTTAAAATCAAACCTGTGGTAGAGGCAAGTGTGAATAAAGGGAAAGTAAAACTCATATGGTCAGTAAATGAAAAAGATTATTTTAAAGCAGCACTATTCGGATTTAAGATCAACAGAAAAGAAAATAAATCTGGAAAGGAAACAAGTCTTACAGAAGAACTGATAGGATACCAGAAGTCCGATAACGGACAGCTCCAGTGGTTGTATACAGACGAAAGCGCCAACGCTTCTCTGGATTATACCTATACTATTATCCCAGTAACAATTTTACAAACTCAGCTTAAGCCAATTGAATTTAAATTTAAAGCAGCACAGTATTATAATGTGCATATCCCATCAATTGATTCTATCTCTGTTGTCAATGATGTTGATCTTAGGATAATCTGGAGAACAGACTCTCTCCTATCAGATAAAAAACGGATTAAAGAATTTTATCTGGAAAGGAGAAATGTTGACACTTTGCAATTCAACAGAATAACGAAAAGGCTGGATATTAAGACCAAATCCTATGTAGATACCGCCAATCTTAAGTATGGTCAAAGCTATATTTACAGGCTTTCGGCTGTAGACCAAAAAGGAAAGCAATGGTATGGCACTCCTGCCAATGTTTTCTACACAGGAGTCAGAATTCCTTCAAAACCTGACAGCCTTAAAGCTGAATTCAGGATGATTCTAGATAAACCTCACGTACATCTTTCATGGGCCAAAAGCACAAGCAAAAATACATTTGGTTTTGTGCTTCAGTCAGATGAAGAAGGTACCGGAAAGCTTATTGAAAACCTGAGTGTGCCTCTAATTAAAGGCAATGAACTCTTATATGAAATTTCCGGAGATGGGGGTATAAATTATCAATTCAGTATTGTACCCGTAAACGAAAAAGGTATGCGTGGAGAGGGAAGTTCCGTAAAATGCAGCATTCCTCTTTTGAATCTTCCACTATTCAAATCCATTTCCGCTGCTCTTAATAATAACAACCTGGTGGAGTTGTCTTGGGAATATCCTAAAGAAACCGAAATAAAGGGGTTTAATGTACTTGTAAATGGACAAATCATTGCTACAACGGAAGATCTTCCAAAGGAAAGCAGGAAATACATTGTACAACTTTACTATCCTGAAGATGCAAAAAAAATCAATGTATATCAGCTGGAAGCCATTGGAGCCGTAGTTTCCAGAAAGAGCTCTGTTGCGCCACTTTACCAACCGTCTTATAAATTATCTCCACCCGAAAAATTGAAGGTTATATTGATCAAAGAAAAAGGTAAGTCTTATGCAGGGCTGTCCTGGGAATATGATAAGGAGCAGGGCAAAGACATAAAAGGATATATTCTTTTCACAGATGAAGGATCTGAAAATACCTTCCATGAGATTACGAAAGCTGACTTGTACAAGGAAATGAAGTTCAACTATCAAATCAATAATCCTGACCGTGACTCCTATACCTTTAAGGTTTCAGCAGTATCAAACAAAGGAGAAATCAGTTCAGCGGCCAGTATAACATTAAATTTAAAAGACATTAAAAAGTAAACGTTATGAAGAATCAGATTTCTACGTTTTTCTATACCTATAAATACATTCTGTTATTTCTATTTATATCTGCAATCAGTATCCATAGCTATGCACAGGTAGAGATAACGGTTACCCCGGCTACTTGCAATGGAAAAGAAGACGGGAAAATAGATGTATCCGTAAAGGGAAAAAACGGCCCCTATACATTTCTTTGGAGCGACGGCTCCACGCAAGACCATCTTCATGACATACCCAAAGGTGATTATTACCTGATTATAAGAGATCGTAACAGTTGTGTCTTCGAAAAGAGCATTCATGTAGATGTGCTGGAAGATAAACCAAGAGTCTCTATTGAAGGAGGTGGAGAGCGCACTTTCTGCGAGGATGATGAAGATCAGGACGTAGAGCTAACTGCCAACATTGCTGCATGTAAAGAGTGTGTAATAAAGTGGTCTACAGGTTCTTCGGAAGAAAAGATAAAGGTTAGTACCGATGGCGATTATTCTGTACTGGTAACAGATGATGAAGGTTGTTTTCAGGGTGATACTACTGAGTTGACAATAGAAACAGAAGATTGTGATGACGACGACGATGATGATGATGATGACGATATTGATATTCCTGTTATATGGTCTGGAGACCCAAATGACATCCTTGGCCCTGATGGGTTTGGACCACAGAGGTGGGTTTCGGTAAAGGATATCCTCCCCTATACAATCCGATTTGAAAATGATCCGAAAATTGCGACAGCACCTGCACAAAATGTTGTCATACGCTCTCCTATTGATCCTCATCTGAACATCTATTCATTCAGACTTGGCAACTTTGGTTTTGGAGACTTTGTTTTTGAAGTACCACCAAACAGCACCTATTATACCAAACGATTGGATGTAAGCGACTCATTAAAAGTTGTGGTGGATGTCATCGCCGGAATTGATGTAGTCAAGAAAGAAGCTTTCTGGATATTTGAGTCTAAAAATCCTCTTACAGGTAATGCTCCTGATGCCGATCATGGATTCCTGCTTGTCAATGATTCTATTACTCACAGAGGTGAAGGATTCGTCTCTTTTTCTATAATACCTGATGCTGCCTCGTCTACAGGTGATACTGTTCATGCTATAGCTGCAATAGTATTTGATACAGAGGCGGAATTGAAGACTCCCTTAATATTCAACACGATTGATGCGGTGCCTCCGATATCGGCTCACAAGCATAGTGATATAATGGCTGATTCAACTTACTTATACCAGGTAACTGTCCATGACGATTATGGACTTGGTGGATCAGGCGTTAAAAACTATGATCTATATCTATCCTATGATGAAGGATTCAGTTTTACTAAGTACGCTTCAGAAATTCTTCCTGATTCAGTTATTGCTATCAAAGGGGATCCGAATAAAAAATACTGTGTTTATACTATAGCCAGAGACAATACGGGCAATGAAGAGACAAAATCATCTTCAGAGACATGTTTCTCTCCAAAGGCTCGTCCATTTGTAAGACTAAAAGAATCAGACAAAAAAGAACCAATTTGTCAAGGCGGGGGCCACGCAATTGAATGGAATTCATTTGGAGTAGACAGTCTTGATATACAAGTATCAATTGATAATGGAAACACATACAGCATTCTAACAACGAAGGTGCCTGACAAACTTAAAAGTTTCTATTGGACCCTTCCATCTGATATTTCAACAGAGAAAGATTATCTGATAAAAATTACAAGTTCCGTTTCAGATACAATCTTTGACATAAGTCAAACTCCGGTAAATATTATTGAGCATGTTCATGCCAAGATCTTTTCCACTAAAGGGGAAGCAATATGTTCGGGAGATACAGCGCTACTGAGTGTGTTGCCTATTTATTCTACATATAATTGGTCAAACGGTAGTACTATCAATGGGTTTAATGTGACCGCATCGGATAAATACATTGTTGAAGTAAAAGATGCCAGTGGTTGCACTAGTAAAGATTCTTTAGACTTTATAGTTCATAAATTTCCTGAACACTTGATTTCTGCAAGCACAGAGTTTAAGTTTTGCGAAGGAAAACCACTTACATTGAAAGGGCCTTCCAATATGGCCTCCTACTCATGGTCTACCGGAGAAAATACCTCTCAGATTATTGTAAGCACAGTAGGAAAGATTGCCTTGAAAGTGACTAATGAAATTGGATGTATTGCAACCTCTGATACTATACTTGTTGAACAGATTACAGATGCAGCAGAATGCGAAGCGCTTCAGGTTAATACAGGTTTAACATACCTGAATAAGTTTATACAAGTAGCTCCTAATCCATTGACTGATTATACGATCTTCCAGATCTATTCTCCTCAATCACAATTAGTCAACCTGAAGCTATTTGATAGTAAAGGAATTGAAGTAGCTGAGATCTTTAACGGTAAAATTACTGGAGGAACAACGGTGCCTGTATCTTATAAGCCTTCTGAAAAATTATCAAACGGTTTGTATATATACAAACTTCTTTCTGCTGATGGTGAATTATTTAATGGTAAGCTAGTGATAGGAAGGTAATAGTACTTAGTAAAACACAAAATAAAAGAACCCTGACTGTTTATTTGGGGTTCTTTTTTATATAGTTGTTGTTCTTAACAAAAAATTTAGAAGTGGAGTACAAAAAAATCAATAGACCTCTACTTCCTCTGCTTTAGCTCAATTACCTGCTCCTTTGATCCACATATAAATTTTATTCTGTTAACACCCCATTGACTGGAAAAGACAATATGTTCATTTTTAAACTCAAATGGATAAGTGCTGTCAGTAGTATTTTCATTTTTTTTTGCACTAACAATCGGTGTTATTTCTATAATTCGTTCATAAGGCTTTGATGTATCTGAGTTAAAGCGTTCCGAAATATGCACTTTATAAATAAAAGACTGCCAGCGGGCTACAGATTTTAGACTCCCGGATACTTTATAGGCTAAGAGAGATTTACTGTTGAGTAAATTTAATTTACTTTCGATAATTTCAATATTGAAACTTTCAATAGTCATTTTATTCTGTTCCGGCCACCATTCAATAGTGTAAGTAACCGGGACTTCTAAATTTGGTTTTCTGGGTTGTTGTGAAAGAATACTTTTATTACCTGAACCTTGTTTAAATAAATAAAACCCGATACATAAAATGCTAACTATTAAAATTATAAAAAACATATTATTCTTAAATTTATAAAAAAAATATCCGCCTTAAACTGTCATTAAAAAGTAATAAAATTAGTACCATATGTTTATCAGCGTTGCTCTCACAGAAGTATTCAAATCTTTCTTCAAACCCTCTCTTGAACCAAGGATGGTGCTAATTACAGCCTCCACTCCTTTTACAGCAATTTTATTTTCATTAATATTCTAAAAAATATTAATGAAGAACATTTATCAAAAATAATCCTACATCCCTATACCTGAATAATAAACCCTTACCTTCCAGCCAATAAAACTCAGATTCATTAAAAAAACGAATCCACCTTTCATAGTCAAATGGTCTGTAAAAATAAAAATCACTGAATGAATAATATTTCCAGTATTTATCATCTTCAGAATACATGAAATAATAATTGAAAAGTAAAATCTTCTTATGATTGAATTCATAAAGCTTGGGATACTCAGGATTTATATAGTCCATTTTTTGAGAACCTGAGTTCCAAAATTTAACATTACGAATAATTTGAAAAACAGGCCTCCTATTATATCTATAAGTTAAAGGACAACTATCACAATCATATTCTGAATATTCATCTGTTAAATATTCATCATCAACATTTTTATCTTTTAATTTAAAAGCAAATTTATTTAAGGCATCGTTCTCTGGACATACGATATTACGCCATCCAGGATCTTCAATAAGATCTTTTAAACTATCATTTTTAAAGTAATTATTAAAATCAGATCTATAGGAATGGTTTCCCCTTTTTATAATTAAGTATTTATTGCCATCATCTGTGAAACAGACATTTCGAAGTTTATCTTTAAATCTCGGTTCAATTTTATTCCAATGAACTCCCAGGTCTTTTGTAAATAATATGGAGTTAAATTTACTTGTAACAAAAATCGAAGTATCAACCGGATCAATCTTTAGTTCTTCAAATTCTTGAACTGCTTGCCGAAGGCTTGTAAAAAATGAAGGTGTAGTATAACTTCTTCTCTCAGGGGTTATACGATCTAATTTAAAAAGATCACTTACCAATTCAATGCTTATCTCTTTAGAAGGTATAATATTGAAATAACTTGCAATGCTTAGATCATAAGAATATTCACCTGGCTTAAAAACCAGCGAATCCATTGATACACTGGTAAAAATGATCATCGAATCATTTTTAGAGATTATTTTTAAAAGTAAGTTTTCGTTAAATTCAAGGAAAGCGTTAAAACAATATTTTCCCGGATCACTGCAAGTGTCTGAGAGCTTGTTATACTTTTTGGAATATAAATTATACTTACCAGCTTCCACTCTCACATTTCTGGTTTTATCAGTAACTTGTTTCCCCTCCTTAAATATTCTGAATTCATATTTATAAAGACTTTGAGTGTAGCCTTCAATATTACCCGAGAACAAAAAATAGAATACTAAAATGATAAAGTAAAAGTTGGTCATTGACAGCAAGCTTATTTACACTTAAATAATTAAATCCTTATAAAAAATATAACCTTTTGTCTGTTATAAATATCTTAAATAATATACTTTGTAAAAATAATCATTTTACTTTTTAAACCCGTAAGGACAATGTTTACAACCGTTTTTACAACAATACCCTCTTTTCAAAAGGTACTTAGCTGTAAATACCCAGTTGCCATGTTCATTGTAATAATAGTCTTCCTGCTCAACTAAGGGTTCTGTATTTCTTTTAGTATCAGACAAAGAATCTACTCCAAGTTTCTCACTAATGATTTTCTTTAAACATAGAGGACAATAACAGTCGCCTGCTTCAGACAAGGACATTACCGGGGGCAATTCACTACACCAGCAGTTCTCCGTGCTACATGCAAAATTTGTATTACAACGTGAACAGGTTTTAATTCTGATATTTTTATTCATTTTTAAGCTTCATTTCTTGAAACCAATAATTATTATGATTTATCTTACTCAAAAAATCAACATTGATTTCGTTTTGATAAAGAGGACAATTAACTACAAGTGTATGGTATTCTCCATTTTCACCACAAACGTCTGCATTTAATGCTTCCAGCTTACAAATTAAATCTTCGTCAAGTCTTTTACCTAGAAAGTCTTCACCCAACTGATGATTACAGGAAACAATAACACAATGAATGCCTTCTGAAAGCATTTTCAGTACAAGATCTTTTCTATCTTGTTTCCATAATGGTAATACAGGTGCTATACATGCTGCTTCACAGACCTTCTCTTCCCACGCTCTGTTTGAATCAAAATCAATATCACCAAAAACAGCTGAATTAACTTTATAATGTTCTACAAGATGTTTTAGTGTATCAATAAAGTTTCTTTCATAATCATTCCATGTGGATGGAACAGTGACTATAGGCAAGCCCAATTCAGAAGCCTGTTTTTGTAATATTTTTTCAGGGATGGCATGAGATCTTGATATCAATCCATTTTCGTTCATCATATTCATAAGAACTCTTGGTTGGTATTTTAACTTCACTGCTTCCATAAAGGCAAAGCAACTGTCTTTTCCTCCACTCCATGATGCTACAAAGCTTTGGTTATTATTAACCTTCATTGATTACTATTTAAATATAATTTCAGCTGATCTTTTTAAATGTGAGGAAAAAGATAGGCTTAAAATACTAATTTACCTAACATGATTATAATTTGCTTTAATAATATCAAGTAATTCAAGTGGGATGAAATAAAAATTATTTCAGATGCAGAAGAGATATCAGAAAACTGTTATTATTGTTATCCAATTTAAGTTGTATTAATTTGTTATATATTGATTTAAGATGATAAAATTTGGCTATACAATTCTTTATGTTCAGGATGTGAACAAATCAATAGAGTTTTATGAAAAAGCTTTTGGCTTCCAACGCACATTTATTGCACCAGATGGTGATTATGGAGAATTAACTACTGGAAATACCAAACTATCTTTCGCCTCCGTTAAGCTGGCTAAAAACAATCTAAAGAATGGTTTTATTGAAAGTGATCTTAACAGTAAACCATTTGGTATTGAAATAGGATTTGTAACTGAAGCTGTAGGGGAAACAACAGAAATTGCCGTTGCGGCCGGTGCAGTATTAGTTGAAAAACCAAAGACAAAACCTTGGGGGCAAGTTGTCAGCTATGTAAGAGATCCTGATGGATTTTTAATTGAAATTTGCTCACCAATGAATTAAATTTCTATACAATAAGGCTCAAAAGAGAAGTGTATGAATCATTCAATTATTAAGGAAATTAAATCAGATCAAAAGGAGTTTTACAAGCAATTTTTAGGTCATGGCTTGATTCACGATGAAGAGAACTTCAGAATCTCTCCCAATGATGATTTGCATTTAGAATTTCCTACTAAGGATAAGGAGGACAGTTTTACTCTGGGGGCTTATATCGATAATACACTTGCCGGTATTGTAAGTTTTGAACGTGATGGTTTCAACAGGGAAAAATTAAGACATAAAGGTACGTTGTTCAGGATGTATGTATCTTATGAATTCAGGGGACAGGGAATTTCAAAGGAATTGATTGATGCACTTCTGGTAAGAGTTAGAATGATTGTTGATATTGAACAGATCAATCTGACAGTGATCTCTAATAATGATAAAGCCAAAGGTCTTTATGAGAAATTTGGCTTTAAAACATTTAGTTCGGAAGAGCACGCTATTAAATGGAAGGGGAAATATTTCACAGAAGATCAAATGGTTTTAAGGCTTAAGTGAATGTTTTTTTATTCCAATACTTGTTCTGAATTATGGGTCTCTTGTCTATCTTTTAACATCTTTAATTTTTTTGAGATTGATAAGAAAGTTAAGGCAGAAGTTATGCTTATTCACATTTTGAAAGTTTTTTTGGGTAATAGCAATATTATAACCATATACAACTCTGAAGGCATCAAAGCCTAGGCCAATTTCTGGTCTGCACCTTAATGTCCCCTTTTCTGAGTCCGAATAATAAATGAGATTTATACCTAAATTCATTCCGGAAGCTCCTCCACCAAGCCACACTCCTGCTTTAGGAGCATAAATAAACTTGTCTGTAAATTTAAATTCACTGGTTAATGCAAGCACTCTGGTAATCGGATGATGACCTGCTACTCCGTTGTCTTTGATTGCAATGCCAGCTTCCGCAAAGAAATTTTTGTGAACATTAATTCCAGTGACTAATGCAATATGCCTTTCAATTTTATATTCAATCTGTGGAGATGAATAATGGCTTGTGTCAATTTGAGAGAAGGATTGAAAAATGTTGAATAATATAAATTGAAGAAAAAAATAGTACTTCATGGTTGTAAAAATAAAATAGGTATTTGATGATGGCTAGCAAAGGTATAAATAGAAAATATAAGGCGCTAAAAAATACCCCTGAAAAATTAATAATAATTAATTGCTTAAAATAAAAAACAATGATTCCAGACCTTCAGGTGGAATTTATAATCAAGATTTTGTATATCATTCTATTCATTCATCTGGTTTAAGCTTTTAAGCATCTTATTTAATTGTTCGGTTCTTGTGGCTCTGTAATCTTCGCTAAAGGTTTCGACAAGCAATGGTAGAAGCTCCCTCTTGATTGCTGTCTGTGCCAAAGCTTTTAGGTTTGTATCTAACTTCCCTTCTAAAGCAAATTGAGCATAAGCAACTGCAATGATTGCATTGTCCATCCCAATAAGGTAACTATCTCCCGAAGCTCCTGTAACGTTTGCCAGTAGTTCTTTAAACTGATTATCATCCGGCTCATCCTCCATTTCAGAAGCCATTTGCTTGAGCTGGTCTGCGAGCATATTTCCGGAAAATGGACCGTTGTCTACATCTTTCTTTTGAGTAATATATTCCTGAATTTTAGCCGGATTCAATTCTGTCAGATCAAAATATGGAAAGTCCCATTCGTTAAGCAATTTTTCAAGGTATTTTAATGGGCTTACATTTTTATTTTTTTTTCTCCATTTCCAGAATCCGAAAGAAGCTTCTGCCCCATCATCATTCCCAAATGGACTTGTTTCTTCTTCATCGCTCCAGTAGAAGTCTTCTGTTAAAAGGCTTTTTGCCTTAGGATGTGATGTTTCAGGTGAGAATTCGAAATCTTCCATGTGTTAAGTTTTTGATATTATAAAGACCTGAATGATTTTTCAGATATATATTAAATATTACTGTTAAAGGATCTATGTTGTTTATGGTAAATATAAAAATGATAAGCATAATTGATATAGAGAAATTTTAGTATTCATAAAGTATTTATTTGTAAGTCAATGGTTTAATGTATTTGTTGATTTTTTTTAAACATTTTTTTGCAACGTTTTAAAATTGATGCGTCATAAAAGGTGAAGCCAAAATCTTTGCGATCAATATGAATTGTAGTTCGATTAATCCATTGTTTTTTACCTGTTGGAATGGAATAGTCTTCAAGATTTTTGTAGTACTCTTTTCTGCTTATTCATTTTTAAACAAATAAATAACTTATGAAAAACAACAATTACCGCCGCCTCTTCAAGAGAGCAATCATCTTTCAGAGCAGGTCAATCGCAAGGCTCTGCGCATTGTTACTCGTATTGGTTCTATCTGCTGAAGCAATAGCTCAAAGACAGACAGCTGCTAGTTTCAGATCGAAGTTCGGCCCCAACTACCTTGTTGGATATCTAGCTTATACACCGGTTGACTATGCAGCTAATCCTACAAAAAATTATCCTATATTGATCTTCCTTCATGGAACAGATGAAAAGGCCTGGAAGCCTACCGATCTCAGTCAACTTAATAAAGTAAAAAGGAATGGCCCTCCCAAAGAAATTGAAGCTGGGAAGGATTTTCCTTTTATAGTAATATCTCCTCAATGTCCTTTTGGAGGTTGGGATGACATCGCTATGGATGATTTCGCTACCAGTCAGTGGAGACCAGGTGAATTCGTAGATGAGATTATTGAAAAAATGAAGACCTTATACCGTGTTGACCCGAACAGGATATACATAACCGGTTTAAGTATGGGTGGAGCCAGTACTTGGGAGTATGTGGCAGCTTATCCAACCAAAGCAGCAGCAGCTATTCCAATTGCAGGCTGGCCTATCACTAATACTTCAAAAATATGTGGTATAGGTAAAACTCCAATATGGGGATTTCAGGGAGCGAATGATAATGGCTCTGGTATGACCAATTTTGTAAACTCCATTAATGCTTGCACTCCTACTCCTAACCCACTTGCCAAAATTACTGTTTATCCTAACGTAGGTCACGATGCATGGACTCAGACTTATAATAATCAGTCTACCTCTGAAGATATTTATGCATGGTTAATGAAATATTCAAGAGCTAATCTTGTAAATCCAATTGCGAATGCTGGCGCTGACAAGTCTATCACTCTTCCTACTAATTCCCTTTCCATTACTGGAACAGGCGCAGACAGCGATGGCACCATTACTTCTTATACATGGACTAAAGTAAGCGGAGGGGCAGCAACTCTCTCAAATGCGAATACTGCAACAGTTTCATTAAGCGGACTTGTCGCGGGCACTTATGTTTTCAGATTAACTGTAACTGACAACTCTGGTGCAACAGGATATGATGATGTAACAGTAATAGTTAATCCTGCTGTAAATGTACTTCCATCAGCTAATGCAGGTGCTGATAAGTCGATAACACTTCCAACTAATTCTCTTTCAATTACAGGAACAGGCACAGATAGTGATGGTACCATTGCATCTTATGCATGGACTAAAGTAAGCGGAGGTGCAGCAACCCTTTCAAATGCGAATACTGCAACTCTTTCATTAAGTGGTCTTGTGGCTGGGACTTATGTTTTCAGACTTACAGTAACTGACAACAGATCTGGAACCGGATCGGATGATGTAACTGTAGTTGTGAATCCTGCAGTAAATACAGCTCCTGTTGCCAATGCCGGTGCAGATAAGACAATTACTCTTCCAACTAATTCACTTTCTATTACCGGTACAGGCACAGACAGTGATGGTACCATTACGACTTATGCCTGGACTAAAGTAAGCGGAGGTACAGCTACTCTTGCCAATGCTGGTACTGCAACTGTTTCTATAAGCGGATTGGTAGCTGGAACTTATGTTTTCAGACTTACAGTAACAGATAACAACACAGCATCAGGATCAGATGAAGTTACATTAATTGTGAATCCTGCTCCTACAGGTACAGGCGATGGTTTGAAAGCTGAGTATTTTAATGGCGTTAACCTGGCAGGAACTCCATTATTAACAAGAGTGGATGCAACTGTAAATTTTGATTGGTTAGACGGTTCTCCTAATGCCGTAGTTCCGGTTAATCAGTTTAGTGCAAGATGGACAGGTAAAATAAAACCACTTTATTCTGAAGCGTATACATTTTACACTTTTTCTGATGATGGTATAAGATTATATGTGAACAATACTTTAGTAATTGACAACTGGACCTATCATGGAGCAATTGAAAATACAGGTAATATCACACTTGTTGCTGGTCAACTTTATGATATCCGCCTTGAATACTTTGAAGGAAATTCTATGGCTACAGCAAAATTATCATGGTCAAGTTTAAGCCAACAAAAGCAAATAGTTCCACAAAGCCAATTGTATTCAAATACTGTGACGCCTGGTGTTGGTCTTAAGGCAGAATACTTCAATAGTCTTGATTTTACCGGGACAGCATTTACAAGAGTTGACTCTGTAATAAACTTTGAATGGAATAATACTGCACCTTTAACAGGCGTTAACACTGATAATTATTCAGTTCGTTGGACAGGTAAGGTAAAAGCTGATTTCTCTGAAACATTTACCTTCTACACTTTATCAGATGACGGAGTTAGACTATGGGTAAATAATATTCTTTTAATTGATAACTGGACTAATCATGCAGCGGTAGAAAATAGCGGAACTATAGCTTTGACAGCTGGTCAGCAGTATGATATCCGTATGGAATATTATGAGAAAACTTCTCTCGCAACTGCCAAGTTATTATGGTCAAGCACCAGTGTTCAGAAAAAGGTTATACCGAGAGCTAATCTATACCTTCCTGCAGCTGCAAGACAAGGCATTATTAATGCAGATGCATTTAATATAAATGCTGACAATTTAAAACTTAATGCTTTCCCAAATCCCACAGGAAACGCTGTCAATATAAACTTTAATGCTTCTGTATCTGGGAATGCCGAGCTGACTTTGTTAGACGGATATTCCAATGAAATACTTAAAAAGACTATTTCAGTTCAATCCGGAGAAAATACAGTTGCTTTAAATTTATCTGAAATTGAGAATGGTTTGTATATGCTCGTGATATCAGGTGAAGGTAATAAAGCTGTTACTAAACTTGTTGTTAATAAATAATATTAGTGAGAGATCCATCACATTTTTTTAACTGGAAGGGATGTTGGTAACAACATCCCTTTTTTTAATCTATTTTTTTCAATTCAGAGCCCTGTTTTAGAAAAAGACCCAAGCTGCTATTTTGGACCTATGAGCTACATCGTAGAACCTCGGAAGTCCGATTGAGAACTTCTGAACTACGTCGTCGGACCTCGGAAGTCCGATTTAGTACTTCAGAGTTACGTCATCGAACCTCAGATGTCCGATTTAGAACCTCTGAACTAACAAATTGTATTTCTAGAATATGATTTGAACAGGGTGTGGAGAATAAGAAAATATTTTTCTTAAAAGCTCAATTTATGTTGTTTTGCTCCCTACTTAAATTATTTGATCAATCTTCCGTCCCTTCAATTAGAATCTGATTTTTTAGGATAGGTCATGTGATTAATACATCCCAATACAAAAAAAATGAATTTATTCATTTCGACTTTAAATTTTGGATTGTTAATAGAATCTGATTTTGTATATAATGGATAGGGAGACGCCAACATGGCGTCTCTACGTGAGGAAATGAAAATTTATTTTGTAAAAAAGAAATTAAGACCTGCGCTTACAGCTTGTCTGTCTGTTTTATATATTGCCTTGGCTCCTAAAAAAGGCTCGATATAAAACCTGTCGTTTAACTTGACACAATATTTTAATCCCGCTTCTATACTTACCTTTGTTTCCTTTTCAGGTATATGTTCTACCCCCCAAGGACTAAGATAAAAACCTAGTCTGCTTTTGGTAGTCGGATATGAATATAAGATAATGCTTTCGGGTATCAGGATTCCTATCAAGCCTAAAATTCCAAGCCCGGTATTTTTACTATCTTTCAATAGATAAAAACCAATTACTTGCCCTGCTCCTGTGTAAGCATAGAATTGATTTGAAGAGGTAACCCCTATTCTTCCTGAATAAGAAACTCCAAACCTTTCCCCGGATGCTTCAAGAATAAATCCTCCAGCATTAGTATTGTAACTTTCTATATAATTGGAGTGATGAATTTGCGCTCCGAATTTTACAGTAGCTTCACCTGCAAATTTTTCAAAGTTGGATTTTGTCTGCGCAAGTGCTGTTCTAAAAGTCAGACACGTCAGAATGCAGGACAACATGAAATACTTTTTCATTTATAAAATGATCTGTTATAAAAATCAGAATTAAAAATATTGAATACTAAAGCAATCTATTGATCACTAAAGATTAATGGTAATTTATATGAAACTAATGATTATTTAACTTTTCAGTAACTCCAATAATTACGCCAAAATTTCCATCGGTCTGGATCCAGTTCTTCTCTGGTATATAAGCCCTCGATACAAAGCCATCCAGGTATAGAGCATTTTTACACCCGGCATCTTTAAAGTATTGAGCAAAATCATAAAAGTTAATTTCGTTTTTTGATATGGCAAAGATAATATTTCCGTCCGGCAAAATTCCAACACCATTTCTGATATTAAGATTTTGGGAACCCTTTTGAAAAACAGGATGAATGGTTCCATCTATAACCAGCATAGGCCCGGACTGAGTAGCATACTTAATATCTTTTGATTTAAACTCCGAAGTTTGAGAGATATATGCTTTATTATTGGTGGTGATATAAAAAACTCCATTTGGTTTCATATGGAAATTACCATTCCCGGAACCTGTATTTAATTTGGAAATTACTTTAGCATCTTCTATATACAAACCTTGAGGAGAATTATCTTTTTGGTACATCCCTCCATTCATGGCAAATACTAGTTTTTGATGATTTTCCTCAGCTAATAATTTCAGATTCTGAAGGCTTCTGATAATATTGCCATCTTTATCTTTCCAATAAAATTTAAGATCTGCTTTATTTAAATCAATCGTATAGGAAACTATGTCATTTTCATAATTTTTAAATCCATATAGAAAAAACAATGTTGACAGGATGCATCCAAAGACCAGTATACCAGATAATACTCTGCTTATTTTCATAAAAATAATTTAATTAAAATGGGAAAAATTTGAGCGTCTTTCGTTTTTTCATTTTTCTTAATGGCATCCTAAATAGCAATATACGTAAAATTTTTATTGTATAACTTTATGAACAGACAGTCTGCTTGAGCCGCTTATTGGTTAAATTGAAAGTAATTAATTACAATAAAGATCAATTAAAATACCTTGGTTCAAACTTATTAGATAGTAAAATATGTTAAAGGGTGGCGGGATTTGAACCCACGACCCTAAGTATAATTCTGTCATAAGCTATATGCCATTCAACCCTTTTTAGAAACAAAAGAGACTTCTTCATGCGCATATATGACAACTGTATACGTTTTAATTAAAACCTAATAATCGAAATTTTTTATGCCCGAAACCTTCGCAGATAAAGTAGTTGATTTCAATCGTCATTTACAATATATGGGTGAATTACCAGAAGGTTTTCAGGTAATGAATCCCTATCTTCATAATCCTGAAACAATGGAGGTTATGAAGCAATTTTATTATAAATATTATAACGATCAGATAAAACGAAAATTTATCATTGGAATCAATCCCAGCAGACACGGAGCCGGTGTTACAGGTGTTCCTTTTACAGATACCAAACGGTTGGAAAAAGTTTGTGGGATAGAAATGAAATCTGCCTATACTCATGAAATATCTTCTGTATTCATGTATGAAATGATTACGGAATACGGAGGTGCTGAAGATTTCTATAAAGATTATTATATCAACTCTCCATTTCCTTTAGCAATTATCAGACAATCAAAGAGCGGTAAATGGCTCAATGCGAATTACTATGATGATCCAGCTCTTTTTAAATTGGTGAAAACTTTTATGATCCAGTCTTTGCAAAAGCATATCAGTCTGGGATTAAATACTTCTGAAGTATTTGTATTGGGAAAGAAAAATGCAGAATTCATACATTTGCTAAACAAAGAAGCAAAGCTATTTGATTGCATAAAAGTTCTTGAACACCCACGTTTTATTCAACAGTATAAATTGAAACAAAAGGATTTGTATATATACAAATATATTCAGGCATTGAAAAGTTAATGAACTATACTTCTCTATTTTTATTTATTTAATAGAAGAGTGATTGCAAATGAAGGCATCGGAAAAACATATCATTTACACCATTGGGCATTCCAATCATAGCCTAGAGGAGTTTATTGGTATTTTAAAATCCTTTGACATTAAATTACTCGCTGATGTGCGTCGTTTGCCAGGATCACGCAAGTTCCCTTATTTCAATAAAGAAAGTCTTAAAATCTCTTTAGAAAAAAAAGAGATAAATTACATTCATATTGAAGGTTTGGGCGGAAGAAGAAAAATGAGACGAGACTCGAAAAATAACAGATGGCGCAATGAATCTTTCCGGGGCTATGCAGATTATATGGAAACGGAAGAATTTACCAATGCAGTAAGTGATCTGGAATCCATTGCTTTGAAACAACCGACATCTTATATGTGTTCTGAAGCAGTTTGGTGGAGTTGTCACCGATCAATGATATCTGATTATCTGAAAGCAAAAGGTTGGACTGTATTACATATAATGGCAGCAGGAAAAGTCCAGGAACATCCTTATACCTCTCCTGCACTAGTGAGTGAAGGTCACGTTTCGTATTCAGATGCAACTTTGTTTTAATTAAAGTAATGTTTATGGCAGCACAATTTAAAGTAGGCGAAAAAGTTAGCTGGAACTTTGAAGCAGGAAGAGTTTCCGGAACTATTATAAAAGTTCATACTAAAGATTTTGTTTTCAAAGGCTATACACATCACGCCTCGAAAGATGATCCTCAATACGAAATTAAAAGCAGTAAAACTGGACATATAGCAGCGCATAAGGGAACAGCGCTTACCAAAGAATAAAAGATAAGCTGCTTAAAATCGGGAAACAGCTTTAAATAACAATTTCCGGATAGTATTAAAAGTACTTAGCACCTCATTTTACTAAGCAATATAACGCTTTAACTGCTTTTTACAGAAGAAAAAACTTAATCAAACTTTAAGAGATTTCTAGACCTGTCCAGACTTGCTTTCTCTTGACGTGGCTATGTTTCTCAACAACTTACTAAAGCCTCCCATAGATTTTAGCAATGTACCTAACATAAAAAAAAGGTGCCAGTATTTAAACTCTGACACCCTTTACTAAGAATCTTTACTTAATACTTCAACGCATCCCGACAATTATAAACTAGTTTTTATCCATAGACACATGTCACACTTGAGAAAGAGCAGGGAACACAGCTAATTGATACATTACTATGGAATTATCCTCCTAAATCTACTTCAATTTTATTTTTTATAAAATAGTTTAAGGTATCCATGTATTGAGCAGGGCTATATAATCCAGAATCTAATTGAATACGATGTTTTTCATTAACAAAGTTTGAGTATTTAAGTAATGTATCGTTTGGATAATTTTCATTAGATTTTAGATATTCTAAGTAAACACCAACAATCATATTTTTATAACTTATTTTTTGATTATTTGTAATTGTGTTAATCCAACATGAATCACATATTTCATATCTACCAAGCGGCAATAAACCCAAACCTTTGTATAATACTAGAAACCTATCGAGAAATTGTTCATCGGTCATGGTAGTATCATACATCTTTTCAACAACTGGAATTAATGTTTTTTTGTTGAGTTGTGCTTTCTTTTTAAAGTCTAACTCAATATACTTTTTATGACAATCTTTTGACCAATCTGAGCACTGATCTGTTTCTATTTCATCATAATTTGTCCTTATTTTTTCGCTAAGTTTATTACAAGAAATAAGTAAAACCGTAAAAGAAAGATATATTAAACGTTTCATTATTCTATTTCTTTTTAACTTTTTTATCAGTCTTCGCAGGTTTAACATAATTTTTTTATACTTGCATCACTTTGATTTTTACCGGCATCCATATTTCCAAAATTCCAAGATCGTGGAGTGATTTCTTTTTCTCCCGATAAACCACCAACTCGTCCTTGAACATTATCAAAGGAATATTCAGCTTATTGAGGAATAATCAGGAGTGGGTTCAAATCCCGCCACCCATTAATTCCGACTCTTGTCTTCATATATGCAAGTTATAAACTTGCATATGTATGTAGGATTAAGTCACAGACTTAATCCAGAAGGGGATAATCTTTTATTAAGGAGTATAAAAAGAGTATTAGTTAAAGTTACACTGCTTCATTCTATTCTACTCTGAATGAAGTCTGCTACATCATAAAATACTGCTATATGAGTTTTAACTTCTAAAACTAGTGTATTTAATTCCTAATAGTTGTAACTTGAAGATAACAGAAAAGCGCATACCCGAAGTGTTCTTTATGGAAATTATTGAATCCTTCTACACTTTTCGTTATTGCTTCACCATTTGCTTAGACCACTATCAAAAAATGTAGATAGTTTCAATTGTTTTTTATCAAAATTAAAATTTACGGTTACATTTTTTTTCTTGTCTTTCACTCTTCTGTATATCCTTATAGAATTCTCAGAGTCTGTAACACGTATATCGAAATCATTAGCTTTAATTTTATATGAATCAGTGGACAGTAGTACTTTATTATTTTGTATAAAAAGTCTTACAATTGTATCGCACGAACTACCATAAAAGGAGACTTCTGCAAAAACCAGCTGATTCATTGAATATTTATTTATACCAATAATTGAAGCATTAAATTCATAATTTTTCTTTATACTTTCCTCTATATCTTTAATCTTTTCATCTTTACCAGCTTTGATAGCTGGTATATCAAATGAAGCTACAGAAGCTCTCTGGTTAAGACACACACAAACATTTAATTGCTTTTTATCTTGCTTGATTAAAAGGATAAGTAACAATACATTTACGATAATCTTCATATATTATGTTGTTCTACAATTATCTTCTCTTTTAATGACTTCGGCCTAACTATCAAAATAATTACTCCCCCCTGGTTTAAGTCTGTGACTTAATCCTACAAATATATGCAAGTTTATAAGTTTCATATATGAAGACAAGAATCGAAATTAATGGGTCGCGGGATTTGAACCCACGACCCCTAAGTTACAGAATAATTAAACCCTTCAAAACACAAACTCCTACCTTTATATGATCCATATAGGATCGGAACCTGCTAAGATTACAGGTTATTTTTCAACAACTTACTACACCCTCTTACAGCTTTTGTAACCGACTCCAACAAAAAAAAGGTGCCAGTCTTTAAACCCTGACACCCTTTTAATATGGATATTAGGATATTATACCTATAATATTCTTTTATAAATACAATTGCTTTTAAAGTCAGTTAAACATGAATCTGAGAATAAATACTGTTCTTTATCCCCTGACATTGTCATTGATATATTTATGGTATCGCCTCTCATTTCATATTTTCCATAATATATCCTCTTTCCCATCTCAAAGTGATTAAAAATGAATTTAAAGTTTCCATTCGATTTGAATCTATACTCATAAGACATACCAGGGTTGACTTGTAGATATCTACTATTTTTAATCTTACATTGACCTTCTTCTTTTTTATATGAATTTTCCATATAAGAAACAGAAAACATACATGTTACAATCAAACTAATTATAAGTTTCATACTTATTTTCCAGTTTTCTGTTGTGTGGTTCCACTAGAATTAGTTCTTTTCCCTGAGGAGTACCTCCGGAACTTGTAATTTCCACTTCATATGCCTTTGAATGATCGACAGTACTATCAGGATTGAGAGGTACGACATTCGTTTTTTCTCCTTGAGGTATTCGGTCTTTATCATAAATAACCGGTCTAACAGTTTTTTTACCATCTTCATTAACAACATCAAGACTATTATTATATAGTACATCAGTAGCTAAAATGGCTAACTCATAATCTGATAAAGGAGCCATCGTTCCCATTAATGATCCATCTGCATATATATCGATACCCCCTCTGGTTGAAGTCTATTTGACTTCAACCTTCAAATGAGAGCAAGTTTATTAACTTGCGGGATGTCACCAATAAACTCAACATCTATCATCCCTCTTTTCCTTGAGGATGAGACAACCTAAATATAAGTAAGTTTTTTAACATGCTTTCTTTTGGTATAAAGACAATGGATTTGAACAAACATCACAGAAACAAATATGATACATTTATAATTTCTCTGTATGCAAGTGGAAAAGAATACCTGTTACCAGAGAAGTTCAGATATCTAGTCCCTTATTCTACTGCATCATCATGGAGGAATCTAATAATGGACGCCTATATGGGACATGAATCCCGTTCTATACAATATGAATCATTACAACTGTATGAGATACTTGAGGAACACAAAAATCTAAAAAGAACTGTTAAATTACTTTTTAAAGTATGGCTTACTATTGCGTCTTTTCTCAAGCCTATCCTGAAGAAATCAGACAATGAAATTTTTATTACACAGTTACAGAAACTCTCTAATGTATTGCCCCGGAAGATGGTTCTAAGACTCACTGGAATCAGTGCTTCTTCATTTTACTACAGAGTTCATAAGCTAAAAATAAAATGTAGCCTCTCACCTGTTTCTCTTTGTCTAAAAAGACATCCACTTCAGCTTGCAGTAAAGGAGGTAAATACTATGAAAGCTCTCTTTTCTGATATCCGCTTTACCTGCTGGCCTATAGCATCTATTGCTCATTATGCCCGAAGAAATGAATTATTGTATGCTTCACTAAGCACATTGTATAAATACAGTGCACTATTGGGATTTAAAAGACGTTTTCCGAAACCTGATGAAAAGACTAAAGGTATCGTAAGTACCGCACCAAACCAGTTTCTTCATGTAGATACAACTTTTTATACTTTACAAGAAGGGATTAAATCAGCCATAACTTTAGTCTCAGATAACTTTTCAAGAAAGATACTTGGATGGAGTATCTCTGAAAAACATGGTGCAGAGAACGTGAAAGCTGCATTAGACATGGCCATTCAGACTATACAACTATATCATCCCAAACATGTAGTTGTGACTCTTGTAGCTGATGGTGGAAGTGAAAACCATGCTCTAAGTATTGAAGAGCTTATCGCTTCTACTCCCCTTCCTGGGATAACAAAAGTTATAGCATTAAAGGATATAGCTTTTTCAAACTCCCCTATTGAAGCCATCAACAAAATCATGAAGCGTTATATAAGACATAAACTACCACAAACTTTCAATGAACTTTTAGCCTGTATTATAAGATCTATCGAAGATTATAATATTTACAGACCTCATTATGCAATCAATGGACTTACTCCTATGGAAGCTTATACTCAGAAGATTCCTGATATGGAGTTTTCCGAACAAATAAGACAAGCCAAAGCCATAAGACTTGAACAAAACAGAAAAAGTACCTGTCAGAAGTGTTAAGTTACTTCTTTCAGATACCTTTTATTCTTGTACTTTTAAAATCTCTTTCTTAAAAAGAACCTTTTTTGAGCTCACTTTACAATCTTCTTTAATACTTTCATTTTCATACACTTCGTTCTATCGAAGTGTTATTTACGGAAAGATTGTGGGAGTTGCTGAGCTTACTACCTCCTCCTACAACCTTTGTAACCGTTTTTGTAACCGAACATAACAAAAAAAGGTGCCAGTAACTCTGACACCCTTTTTACTATGGAGCTTTTAATTAGTGATTATTATAGTTTCTCATGTGTGTTTGTCGGGGGGAAGCCACGGAAAAAGAATTATCAAGAATGACTTGTTGCAGAATATAAAATTATCGCAAAAGCACGCCACGAAGGGAATTCCATTTCTTTTTCTATTTTATTATTCTTATACATACCGTCAATCCCCATTGAAACACCCATAATTCCTTCTAAATAGTCGGGAATCTTATCATTCTCCAAACTAAGTTCCCCAGTTTCAAGCTTTAATTTAAGCTTTCTAACAAATTCGAGAAAATCTTCTCTACTCTCTATTTTTTTAATTTTATCTAATAATTCCATAATTAATTACTGCTTTGCATTAGGTCTAACAACAATTGAGGTTCCATCATTCTCTGTTGTAAATTTTCTATGAAACTCTTCCTTAACAGACTCATAATCGACTTTTTCATACTTAATCTTTTTACCAGCTTTTTGAAAACTATATAACCTTCTATTATCGAGTGACCAGATTTTCCCATCATATTCAACAATTTTAATAGGGGTAATATCTTCTGCTTTATGAACACCCTTTTTTAAATCAGCAATAAAAGTTTTTAAATCTCCTTTACCATTCTTAAACTGACCTGCAATGTCATTTTGTGTAAATCTTATAGTATTAGGGTCAATAGTCCCTACTTTAGGAAGTTTTTTAAAGGCCTTGGAGTCTAAGAATTTATTAAGTATAGGTGTTCCTGTTTTCTTTAATAAATAAGCCGCCCCTAATTCAAATGCTTTGTCTGTAAAAAACTCACCAACTTGTTCAGGAGTAGCATTTGGTAGATTCTTTACATCTTCAATTGTTTTATCAACATAAGCATTAAAAGCCTTTTGCGTCTCTGTTTCAATTCCTGCAATGTCATAAACTGGGGCAAAGGTACCTTCAAATAGAAATTGACCCGTTCCTTTAACTGCCTGCCAACCATCATTTATTATCTCTGTAGGATTTTCAGTATATTGATTAACTTTCTCTTTTACTGCTTCAACTTTCTTTTCAACTGAATTCTCAGCTCCATTAAAAAGCCTAACCGTTGTATTATACCATTCAGGCATCCAAGGCTCTAAGCCATCTAAGTCAATTGCTCTTATTGGAGTGTTACCCGCAAAATGGTATGGACTATACCATGGGTATTTTATAGTGAGGGGATCTACACTTAAAAACTTTGCTAATTGAGTAATATAATATCTTTCCCCGTAATCTTGCCATGAATCAAGCTCATCTATATTCTCTTTACCATTAAACCCAAAACGATAGTTATTGGAGTTAAATGATTTCGCGATCATACCGAATGGATAATAATCCGTAGCAGAAATAACTTCTATCTGATTATTAACATCCCTTAGCTCACCTATTACAGATCTAACGTTACCCAAATGATCTGTCAGCTCATAAGATCTCACCTCGTTTCTCAGTACGCCCAACCTTGAACTACCGTAGATGTATTGCTCATCTAATGTTAAAGAACCTGCTGTAGGGACTTCATAGGTACTCATGACATTTCCCTGAGCGTCACGAATATAGAAAGTTTTTGTAACATTTCCATCCTTGTCAGTTACAATTTTCACGGTTCTATTCCCCGAGGCATCGTACTCAAAGCTCAGATTTGATTTCGAGCTTCCTCCTTCTCTTGTTACTGCTTTTATCTTTCCATAAACGGTCCATTCTATGTTTTTGATCTGTTCCTGAACGTCTTTATTCAGGTTGCCTATCTCATCATATTCATAGTTATCAGTTACCTGATTATCAACATCTGAGCTATGAATACCCGTCATTGATGGCAAATCGGAAACGGATCTCAGTTTATTGGTATTGGCCAGATAACCTGCTTTCTTGTTTTCATAGTTATAGCTTAACTGATCAAACTGAACACCACTCTCATTATATCTGTTCAGGCTTGTGATGTTGCCATTGGCATCATAAGCGTAAGTGTTTTTATAAGCGTCACTTCCAAGGCTCTTACCGGATTTGATCCTGTTCAGCTGATCGTATTCAAATTGCTGTGTCCAGGCTTGATAAACGCGCTGCCCTCCGACAGTCGAATAGTTCACTTCCTTGTTCAGACTTGTCCAGGTAGCAATATTGCCATTGTACAAGCTGGTATTTTTACCCTGATCATTTAAAGCTACAGGAGTTGACTGTAATCCCTGGGCACCTCCGCCAATAGTAGAATAATCTTTCTTACCATTCTGATCATAGTAACCAAGTGCATAACTGAACTGATCTCCTTTCACACCTTTGATCCACCCCTGAAGCGTATAGGCATAAGTCTGAATCTCAGCATTGTTCCTTCCGATCTTTGCCTGAGCAAGAGGGCCATGGGCATAATAATCGTACTCGGCTTCTTTTACCCAGTTTACACCGTCAGTGCTGGTAGATACCTGAGTAATTCTGTTATCTCCATCATATTCATATTTATGAATCAGCTGATCACTCTGCCCTTTCTGATAATAAACGTAGTTTACTTTTCCTGAAACAAGATCATACTCATAATCCATACGTTTGGTCGCCTGTGTACCTCCGGATTTTATCTCCTGAACCAGTGTTTTGACATTACCATGAATATCATAAGAATAATGTGTTGCTCTGTCATACACTCTCAGACCATTTTCATCTGTAATATCCTTATCAGAATAAGTTACAGAAGTTACTCTCGGTCTCAGGTTCTGCTGTTCAAAGCCCTGAAGAATGTCTTCAAATACTACCTCATCATAATAGGTAGATGTGATCTGTTGTTTAACACCACTTGTCAGGAAGGTTAATTCTATAGCATTGTATTCAACCTGGGACTCATGTTTAGGTGTGCTAAAGGTTGCCTTTGTGATCAATTCCCCAACCTCTACGATACGGCCAATCTTGTCATACATTGTATAGCTATACGCTCTGGCCTTTTCCGTAGATGAAGACATACCATTTAAAGCTTCGGTAACACCTTCATATTGTTTTTCATTCAGGTAATTTTCAATGTTATACTGTTTGCTGTTCTGGCTTAATACCAGTCTGCCCAGCTCATCATACCAGAATCTTGATCCAAGTTGCTGTGCGCGGTCTCTCAGACTCTTTACTTCTCCGTTACCATTTACCAACGTTCCGTTCTGAGCATCTGCCAGTGCAACAATCGGAGTCTGAGAGCCTGAGCCTGTGCCTTCCGGCATCCAGCGGTAACCTCCATCTACAGTTTTCATAACAAGTCCTGATGTACCAGTAATGTATCCTGTAAGTCTGTCTGTAAAACTTACACTACGCAATGGTCTTCCCGGCATTCCGGTTCCTTTATCATCTGTAATATCTGCATCATTACAGATTTTCAGATAAGAAAGACTTCCGGTAAGTAAATTAGAAGGTTCTGTGGCCGGAGTGCTGCAGCTTGCCTGAGTTTTCTGGCTGCTTGTAAAGGTCCCAACGGGCTGTAATCTGTATGCAGTACCTCCGTTTCCTACAACATAGCCATATCCGTCAGCATCCACATGAACTCCGAATAATTCTTCGGTTGCTGTAAGTGCAATACTGTAATTGCTCATATCGCTGCTGTACAACAGGCTCTTTCCTTTGATCATCCACACTTTTGTACCTCCTATGATCACGATAGAACGCACCTCTCCTGTACCAGGAGGAGTTGAAACCGTAGTCCAGGTGTTTCCTGCATTATTGCTGTAGAAAATACTTCCGTTAACAGAACCGGCTACTGCCTTATCTCCTGAAGAAGCTACTGCACTCAGATTTTGAGTAGATCCAATTGGCTTAGGCTGCCAGGTTTCTCCTAGGTCAGAAGATACCAGCACTGTCCCCTGATTTCCTACAGCTATAAGTTTGTTACCCTGAGCCATTGCTGTTATTGGCTGTACTTTTATCGGAAGCGCCTTGCTCCATCCTCCTCCCTGATAGTAGTAGATGTTTTTCGTTCCTGCTGCCAGGTTAACAGACACTTCTCTTATCGGTGCATTTAAAGGATCAGGATTGCTTCCCTGCCATGTACCGCTGCCATTTCTCACATATATACTTCCTGTTTCCGTTACTGCCACATTGCCATATGCCTCGTTGATTGTCCCGCTTACTCCTGCTTCGTCAGTAAGGGCAAATGTGGAAGTATTATAGGTCTTCATACCTGCGTCTGTTGCCAGACGGAGTGTCCCTGCATCCAGGTAAGCATCTTTGATCTTCACAGTGTTAGTACTGATCACCTTCTGATAAGTCCACTGGAAGTTGTTGTTATCCTGAATTGCTTTCTTAAACAATTCGCTATTGTCTCCATCCGTATATAGGGTAAGGTTTCCGGACGAAGTTGACGTAAGAAGGTTAGTCGGTTGAACGGCAAATGCTTTGTTCACCCAGCTGCCGCCCGAAAGTCTTTGATAAACAGATCCGTCATTGAAGGTAGCCAATGCATCTGCTCCTCCTGCACCTGCTGTCAGGCTCAGGTCAGAAAGCATATAAACATTGACACCGGATGGCAATGTAAACTGATTAACAGGTGTAACTGTACCACTGCTGTTTAATGTTAGTTTTACAATTGTATTATCAGTTTTCAGTGCATAGACACCATCGCTGGTTTTGTAAATTTCATACACACCTGTCACAACCGCATTGTTGCTGTTGGTTAGTATAAGAGTATTATTAGGAACCGTTCCGGTATTCAACTTGGTTCTGTAAAGATTGTTATCTCCTCCAAGCAGTAACCAGTCATGGGTTGCATTGACAATCAATGATTTGGTTGTATAAGCATTATATCCTGTAATATCGATTTTCTGCCAGCTATTGGTTCCGGTTCTGTATGCTAAAGAAGAAGCTAGAATAACTTCTCTGTCACTTACGGCCGTTCCATTGTTGGCAAAGAGGGTTCCGGCAACATACATTGACTTTGTAATATTATTTAACTGAGTGGTACTTGGAGGGGTGGTATTATTATTGACTGTAACAGTACCGAAACTGCTCCAATTATTACTATTTGCATAGTTACCGGAATTTGAAACGGCAGATACCATAGAGCCGCTCAGTTCTGATATCCTGAGAATATCGCTACCGGAAGTAACTGCTGTCCACGATTTACCATCAGAACTTGTATAGACATTCCCTTGCGGATTACCTGCATCTGTCATCAAGGCTGTATAATTGCCTGATTTCACGATGAGCTGCCTGAATTGTTTCTGTACATTTCCACTAGTCCAAACGCTGAACTTTCCATTTGACACCTTCAATATTACTCCGTTGCTTCCGGTAATGAACGTATTCGTACCATCATTAGCAATTGCGCTGTATGGCCCTGCTCCAAATTCCTGGATATTGAAGATACTGCCTCCATCAGTGCTCATATAAAGTACCGATACGGCCGGATTTCCTTTTGTTCCTGCCACAAGGATCTGGTTATTATCGTTCCAGACATCCGTAATAGATACTATATTGGTATTTTTCAGAGCATAGTTAGGTGATGACCAGTTCACCCCTCCGTCTGTTGTCGTCCACAGAGTACCGTCATAAGCCATTATTCTACCTGAAGATGATGTAGTAAAGTATACATCAATAAGATCCAATGAAGTCGGAGAAGAGAACAATGTCCACTCACTTCCGTTATTGGAACCTTTTATAAACAGACCATTCTTACCTACTGCAAAATATGCTGGTGAAGCACCTGTTACAGTATTGATATCCAGAATATCTCCGAACTCCAATCCCATATTGGCAGTCCACTCTTTCCCGGTATCAGTGGTCTTATATAATTTTGTTTCCGAAGAAGTATTTGCAAAAAGAAGTCCCTTTTGTGCAGTCACATAATCTATCGCCCCTACGCTATAACCGTTAGGCAGAGTAAGTGCCGGCTTTGTTTCCCACAGATCCTGACGGCTGTGATCAGGCATATCCTGACTGATCAGTTGGTTCAAACTGTTGTATTTATATGTGGTTGACAGATTGTGATCTGTGTAAACATTAGGCACCTTTTTATCCTTAAGATCTGTGATGATGCCCGCTGTTATACTTTCGCTTAAAGGTGTCACACCTGCAGGAGGAACGGTCCTGACAAGGTTTCCTGCCTGATCATAATAATACAAGGTATAATGTTGTTCGCTATCGCTGTAGTCAATAGTAAGCTCTTCTTTCAGGCTGTCCATAACGGAAGAGACATAATCATTGACAAATTTCTTTTTAGCTTCTTGAATATATGCATAGTAGGCTGCTTCGACATTGGAAGTATCTACATTTTTAATAGTAACATTACACTGATTCACTGTTATAATCCCGGGAACTTCAATATCCACCACATCGCACATGATATTGGAAGGCTTGCAGTCTTCAGCTGATCTTTCTGAAATTGTTACTGATTTGGTGAATGGTAAAGTACATACACTTCCCTGCTTCGGAGTATAAACAAGGTTTACAATACCAGCTGTTCCCACTTTTACCTGTGATTCGTATTGATTATTAGCATTAATACCAGTACCTGTCCATTTGAAAGTATAGGAAGGAAGGGTCGCTGCCGTCAGAGATACAGGATCTTTTCCCGGGCAGAACTCTAGTCTGTTGTAATAGATCTTTCCTTCAAACGGTGTATCATTAATAAAAACATCCCCTGGTTTAGAACAATTTTTACTGTCAGAAACCGTAAATGATTGTACCACACCTGCTGCAAGTTCTTTGTTTATGATACCTGTAGAAGTTGTTGTAAATGTTGCATCAGCCCAGGTAACCTTGTAAGGAGCAACTCCACCGGAAATGTTCAGAATTAATGTACCATTCAATCCTGCACAAACAGGTGATTGAGATTGTTGAGTAAAGATAAGTTCGCTTGACGGACCTGTTACAGTATAAGTTCCTGTAACAGTACATAGATTTGCATCTGTCACCTTCACTGTATAAGTTCCCGGATCAGGATTATCAAGACCTGGGTTCTGAGAGGCGAAAGTTCTTGTAGCTCCTCCTGATTCTACTACTGACCAATCGTAAGTATATTCTGGGGTACCGCCGCTTACATAAAAATTCACATCAAATACCTCAGAATAGCATGTTCTGGTAAAGGATGTACCGTTAAGATTCGTTATAGCAAGAGGATTGTTGGAACAGTTCACCGGAGGGACTGAAGTATATTTCACTTCAAATGGGCTCTCAACCACACAGCCTCCGGGCGTAATAACTGCGACAGTATGTTTGCCTGCACAAGCATTCAGGAATTTGACTGTACTTTGATTTTTAAGAACAGAAAGATCCTGATATTTTAAATAGTTCTCCAATGGAGTTTTATCCCATAGAATAGCATATCCATCATAATTTGTTATTCCGGTAAGACTTAAAACAGCCTGACCGTTGCAAAGGTCAGATCTGGTATCCTGAGAAGTAACGGTTACATTGATAGTTTGTCCGCACTTATTGGAGTTGAATTCAACGCTGTCTTTACACCCTCTTTTGTCCGTCACAACCACCTCATATGTTCCGGAAGGAAGTTTATCCTGACTTTTCAGGCTTCTGTCAAAAATGTCTCCCCCCTTCCAGTTATAGGTAAAAGGAGCCAGGCCAGAACTATTAATTACCGTAGCTGTAGTTCCTTTTAATTCTACCAGGGGCTCAGGTTTACTTACTGCACATGGATTATAAACAAATGTAAACGTGCCAGGACAATTATTGGCATCAGTAACGTTAACAGTATAACTTGTACCAGGAACAAGGTCAGTTCTTTGAGCAATATCCTGATTGTTATCTGTCCAGACGATGTGATAATCCTTTTTACCTTTAGATACGATTATTTTAACTCCACCTGTAGATAATTCCTCTTTAGATATCTCAAGAGATGCCGGATTATCCAGAATAATATCCACAGTTTCTGTTTTGCAAAGAGTATTATTCGGAATAACAGAAAGACTATATCTGCCTCCTTTTAATCCGGATTTAATCGACGCATTTGCACCTGTAGCCTGAAGAGCTGGATCTACCCAGGCAATATAATAGTTATTAGGAATAGAAGTAATGGTGATACTTCCGTTAGTTCCGTCATGACAAAGAGGATCTGTTAATTTGTATCGTATCTCCGCATTACAAACTGTAGGAGGTATACAACTATTAGGAATTTCGAATGTAAATGATGATGTATTTCCTTGTCCATCTGTAGTTACAAGATTCAGATAATCCAGAGACAGAGAAGAAGCAATTGCAGAAATATTGATTTGTTTGCCTGATCCCACCGGGTTGTTATTAGCCGGGTTATACCAGGTATAGGTAATCGGTTCAGCAACAGGTGTAGCGTTGGCACTGCCATCTTCATTTACCTTGCTTAATTTTGCTTCATAATTGCATCCCGCTACCAATGTAAATCGGGCTGCATTGATCGGTCCATCCTCAAGTGTTTCATCAACAGGACTGTAATAATATGTACATTTGGTTATATTATTCACCAAAAGCAGAGAATAACTACCTTCACCGATATATGAAAGGGTTGTTCCTTGAACAGGGCTATAAATATTTGTACCCGTCCAATAAGCCGTAACATTTGCAGGAGGATTGGTAAGTATTATGCTGCCATCTGTTTTCCCCTTATAGCTAGGCTTAATTTTGGTAAACTGCGGCTGATAATTATTAGACTCCGGTGTATTACATACAATATTGCATGGAGTGACAAGATCACTGTAAGTATTACAGTATGAATCTGTGATTTTAACCATGAACGGTCCATCACCAATATTATTCGGGATAGTATATGGCCCAAGCTGAAGATTTCCTGAAGTTGCTGTCAGATTTTCAAGGGAGCTAGGAATACAACATCCCAGATCCAATCTATAAGGACCGGAAACAGCATTGGTTATATTAATTGAAAGCTGATTTTTGCACTCACTACCGGCATTAGCGGTAGCCGAAATGCCCATGGTGCTTTTAGGAGCAGGATCAACTTTTACAATGATCTCTCTTGTAACTTTGCTTATGTTATCAGTAATGCTCAGCTCAGATTCTCCTTCTGCCAGGTTATACATAGTTACCGGAGATGAGCCACCGCCCCTCGAATCCTTATTATTCTTGTTGACTACTGTATAATTCCCACTTCCGTTAGTAATGGTAAGTATCACATACGGCTTGGTGCCACATTTCTCAGGATATGCCTGATAAGTAACTCCAAGAGTCGGACAACCCGTATCTTTAGAAGGATCACATGGAGGACAGTTTCCTGAATTAGGATCACAAGGGCAATTTAGCGGATCTGTCTGATCACACCCAAACTGACAGTTGGGATCTAAGCCGGCCAAACATGGACAGTCAGGATCAACTGTAGGATTACATTGTGGGCTGCATCCTGGATCGGTTGCCAGATTGCAAGGACAATTCGGATCTGTTGCCGGATTGCAAAAAGGTACACATCTGCCACTTCCTTTAATCCCAGTCTGAATGATATCTCCGTTACAATTCACAGAAGTGATTATGGAATCCTTACATGGACGGTTTATCAGGCTTGCATAAGGTAAAAGATTTCCATCGCTAGCTCTTATTCTATATTTACATGATGTATCAGGACATTCTATTTTGATGAGGACTTTCTCATTTACCTGGTAACTTACTATAATATTACATTCAGTTTCAACAATGTTGGTAATAGAAAAAGGCAATTCAGGACCTTCACAGTTTTTGGAATCCAATACCCTTACACTATAGTTCCCTTTTGTAGTATAGTTACGAGACCCTACGTTAGTGATTGTACCATCTGACCATTTGTATTTGTATTGACCTCCGTTTCCTCCACTTGGGGTTGAAACAGTGGCAGTACCACCATTGACTGATACAGTTGCAGTAATCCCTGTTAATGGCTGTGTAATGATATAAGTAAGCGTTGACTGACTGCATCCTGGCCAATTTATAACAACTGTGTTTGTCCCTGCTGAAAGATTGCTATTGGTATTTCCGGTTACATTCGGATATCCTGTCCAAACGATAGGACTAGTGGATGTTGTTGTTGAAGTTCCGCCACAGCTACAGTTTAAAGCTGCGGGTGAAAGTATCTGGCCTGACCCAGTTTCAACTCCATTGGCATCACAAAGGAATGTATTCCCTTTTATGATTGAACTGCCGGTAAGATTGGTGTTCTGCTTTACTCTTATAGATGCACAACTTTCCAATCCATCTATTAAACCGTTATTTATAAAATTCAATGTATATAGCACACTTCCTGCATAACCTTTATAAACAGAATTACTGTTAAATGTAGTGGTAGAAGTAGCGACAATGATATATCCCTTATTCTCGATATCTTTATTATTATTCAGACTACCGTCTACAAATAACTTGCAGTAGTTTCTGAATAGAGATGTTGGTTCATTGTTATTAAAAATTCCTTTAACGTTAAATGTACCTCCATTGATGGTAGTAAATTTATTATTAAAATTGCCTGTTACTGTAATTGTTCCAGTGTTAAGATAAGAATTAGCAGAAGTGTTAAAGCTAAGATCTCCGTTAACAGTAATTGTACCATGGTTTTCGAGTGCACCATTAAATCCAATGCTGCTGGTAGTAAGTATACCATAGTTCTTTACAGTACTGTTAGCAAGCAAATTAAGGTTAGGGGCATTTAACTTTGCTGTTCCATTAACTATAAGAGTAAAAGCTCCAGGAGTTCCGGAATAGTTAAAATTCTGAATAGTTGCATTTCCGCATACAATCAATGTTCCTCCAGCTACAGAAAGGTCTCCCGTAAAGGAAGGTGAAGTGATATAGACAGTCTGCCCTGCAGCTATTGAAACTGTTCCGGAACTTTGGTTAAAATTGACAGCACCAGATGGAATAGAAGAACAAGAATAGGAAGATACAGCCTGTGTCATGCAACTACCCGGATTTCCTGTTGGAAGATCAGAACTGCCTCCACTTCCTCCTCCTTGACTTACAGGCACATCTATAGGTACACCATCTTTATAAACTACCACCTTTCCATCATTGCCTCCATAACAAGTTACAGGAGTTGTAACTACAGTAAAATTACAGGTAGTACCTTGTCCTACAATTGTAAAAGGTAATGGATCTCCCGTACATCCTTTGCTGTCTCTTACAGTTACTGTATAATTACCAGGAGTGGAAAAAAATTTGCTTCCTGTAGTAGTTGTAGTAATTTCGGTTGACGACGCCAGTTTCCAGTCATAATAGAATTGTCCCTGATTACCTCCTGTTGGAGTGCTCACTGTAGCTGTTCCTCCATTAACAGAAACAGTGGCCATTATTTTGTTAGGTGTCGGAATAGTAAATTGCTGGTTAACAGCATTACATCCGGTAATATTAACAGAAACATTATAAGTGTTAGCTGCAAGTCCTGTTACAGTACTACCTCCTAACATAGGAGTTCCTGAGCTCCAAGTAATCGTTCCTGAGACACCGGAACCAGCTCCTGTAGCATTACAGCTGCAATTGGTAGTTGCTCCGCCCTGTATAGTTCCTGCGCTGACAGTTTCTATGCCATTTGCATCACAAAGATCAGTTAATCCTTTCACCACACCAGATCCATTGATGGTTGTGGTTCTTGAAACTTTAACAGCTGCACAGGTAGTTCCCACTCCGTCAATAACACCATCTACAGTTAAATCTTTCGTTGAAAGCAAACTATTTGAATAACCTTTATACAGCTTACCCCCAGTGATATTGGTCAAGTTTCCTATCGCAATTTTACCATAGTTTTCGATAGTAGTAGAATTTGAAAAGCTGTTGCCAACATTGATCTTGCAAAGATTTATAAATCCGGAGCCTCCGTTATTGTTAAAGTCCCCGGTTATTTCCATTGTACCTCCGTTTGTTGCAGTATTGTAATTATTAAATGTTCCGCCTACCTGAACTCTTCCTGCATTATAAAACTGGCCCGTATTGGCATTGATGTTTAGAGTCTGAGTTGCTGTAAGAACACCATGATTATAAAGCTTTCCATTAAATCCAATGGTATTGGTAATAGAAAGGTTTCCATAATTCTTAAGCACGCTCTGATAATCAAGATTGATATTTGGACTTGTAAGCGTCGCTTGGCCATTAATAATAATTGTTATGGGCTTGGAATTATTATTCATCTCAAAATTTGTGATCGTCGCTCCTCCGCAAACAACAAGAGTATTCGTTCCTAAGAACCTTACACTACCATTAAAGGATGGAGAGGTCAGATACAACGTTTTGCCATCCGGAATTTCGACCAATCCGCTGGTAGCATTACTTACAATAGCCCCTGAAACCGGAGTCCCGCATGAATAAGACGATATTTCAGGCGTTACACAGGTTCCACCATTATCCAGCACAACTAGCTTACCATCTTTATGGATTTCTGCTTTGCCGTCCTTTCCTCCAAAACAGGTGACTCCCGTAGGTACTATTGTTATGTTACAATTTTGTGAGTAAGCCGCTAAACTCGCAAAAAGTAGTCCCAAAAGTATTCTTAAGCTTTTCATCTCTAAAAATTAAATTCTTAATTAGATCCTTGGACAGCCTTTTTACAAACTGTCATTGTATAGTTAGGTACTTCAATCTCTACCTTTGTATATATCTTATTATTATTTGCATCAACAGACACAGCGTCAGCAGTGAAGAGATTCAATGAACACTCATTGCCAGTGCAAGCTGACACATCAGTGACCGGCTGGATGTTTGTAAAATAACTGACTGTGTTGAAATCAAGAGCAGCGGATGCGCTGCCTATTTTTCGAATATTGATGCTCACTGTACTACTTGTAGAGTAAGTCAGCTCACCTAATAATACACCGTTGACATTTACAGAACTTTTCCACTTGGGTGCAATCGAAGTTAATGTAATAGCAGGATCTCCGTTTGCATTAAGCGTATTGATGTTAAGCAACTTTCTTATAGGATATTCATAATACTTTATCATTGCATTGCTAGACAAGTTAACTTCAGTTGAAGATACCAGCTGTGCACCTTTATCATTAATCACTTGCTTGTTCAGCATATTAAGGAATCCAATTATATTTTTGGATGCTCCGGTAACCTGACAGTTTGGGGCAATGGTACATGGCTTTAAGGAAGTATTTTCTACCTCTCCGTTTATTTCAAATGAGGCTTTCTGATAGCTACTTTGCAATTCTGGAGCAATTTTGTCAATACTTGCAAGTAAGGAATTATCAGAAGTTTTATAATAACCGGTATAGTACACGGTCATTTTGAAATGTGTAGCATCTGTAGGGTTAAGACAGCAGATCTTAAGTTTATTAAAATCTACCTCCATTCCGGCAGGTAATGAACTGAAGTTAAGTATTATTTTAATTGTCTTAGTCGGAGGTGTAAAGGTATTATCAGCAGAAGAAGATAATTCACCTGTCAGAATTCTGGTTGTCTCGTCATATGTTCCTGTCCATCTGATAGCAGGGATTGTGGAACCTATCTTAAACTCTCTTATGAGAGTACCTCCAAGCATTAATAAACTTGTAGAGGGAGGGCAGGCCACTACTATAGGAGAAGTATTTTTTAATATCTTCTTTCTTTGAGCCTGTATGACAAAATCCTGTATGTCCGAAGCGATTGGACATAACCCACAATCCTCATAACGTTGTCTTGCAACAGTATTATTAATCTGGTTAATATAAAACTCCTCATCTTCCTGACAGTTTACTACCATATCTATATCAGTATTTGTTTCAGGATCATGAACCTTCCTGATACATCTTCCTTGTTGCAATTCTGCTCCAAGAGGGTATACTTTCTGATAAAATTTTCTTATTCTGTCTCCATAGAATCTTGAGCTCCAGACAAAGCAGGTTTGTTTGCTGTCAAAATATGGTATTGAATAATAAGTATCTTTCACTTCCACCTGGCTCTCAGTACAATTCCGCCAGACCCACCAGCCGCTGCAGTTCCTTTGTGTTTCTATACGACTGGAAGTATATTGTCTGAATTGAAAAAACGGGGAAGCCTCGTCTGTAGATGTAAAATCCGGATCTCCGATACAGCCATTATAATATCCACCTTCAATAGCTTTTGCAGTAGCAAGATTTCTTAATACTTTCTGGCGCTCAGTAAGATATAAAGACTTGAACATATTCCAGGCAGATCCAGAAGTCATCAGATTGGATGGACAGGTAGGGCCCGGACAGGTAACAGAGGAAACTGGGCATCCCACGCCAAGGTTGGCAACCTGCACCATTGTAAGGGATGTATTACTTCCTACGACTTTATAATTATTGAAAAGTAATTTGAAATGCTTTTTAAGAATAGAATTACCGGCAAATAATGGATCATTGTCAATTATGCTGACAGTTCCATCTGAATTCACGAACTTATGCTCCGTATCATCCGAAATATTTTCTGAAGTGACAAGCTTATATTCAAACTCATTAATAGTGTGCTGTCCTGTACATTCTACAAAATATTTGTACTCCGGATGATATACAACCAGATAATTGGCGAAATGTGGTTTCCAGTAATTTTCAAAGATGGCGATATCCTTCAAATACTTTATAGGAATTTTATACTCTCCTATTTCTTCATTTACAGTTATAAGTTTTGAAGCTCCATCAGAGATAAATTCAGGGAAGTAAGTATTTCCGGATTTGATAACTTTAGCATAGACAAGTTTGCCATCAGTACCATAATAATTAGTCTCTTCATATTCCGCTGTACTTAAATCAATTTCATCCTTAAAGATAGATTGATTATAATCCGTTTCCGCATTAGGATATCCATCAATTATAATTCTTATTGGTTTGTGCCAATCTGCTCTTGAAACCTTGGCTCCATTCGTTAAAGTAATAGGAACAACAGAAAGAATATTATCAGGATTGAAAACTGACAACTTGAACTTAGATACATTGATATCTGTAATAGGAGTACCCATCATATTCCCTTCCGGATCATTGTTTAATGGGACATCATATTCAGATTCTGTTATATCTCCTTTATTGACAAAGTCGTCAGATTGAATACTGGGAGTTTTAGGAGACTCAAGATTTTTTTCCCTGATTTCAGCATATTGACCACCTATCGAAAGGTCCGCAAGCATACCGTTAAGAGCAGATACACAAGCTATATTGCTTCTGCAAAGGTCATAACACTTAGACCTCATTCCTTCTTTCTCCGATTCAGTTAGTTTTGGAGTTGTTACGCCATCTCTTCTGGAATCAATGTTGGTAATCAATGTCTCTACATTGTTCTGACACGTTTCGCATGAGTATCCACAACCTGAAAGGTCAGCAATATCGATAGAATCTTTAATGTAATCTCCAACCGGAATTACACATGTATAAGCTGAATTACTCAAATACTGGCTAAGGTAATCATTTAACTTAGCTTCATTGATTTTGATCTTTTTTGTTAATGTATACTCACCTGCATTAAGTACTTTCGTAATAGTGGTATTTCCAGTCTGGATTGTCCCATTTCCAAACTGATAGGTACTCGATAATGGCTGAAGAAATATCCTTTCTCCACAACTTTGTAGTTCTATTTCAGCATCCAGTACTGCAGACAAATTAATATCTTGTACAGCATTTTCAGATTTATTGGTGCACTTGATAATGTATGGTTTTGCTGAAAAGTTATAAGAGAATACATAACTTGTATTGTTTTCACTCACTACAAGTTTCTTAAGGTAGCTTTTAGACCTTTTATCTTCTGACAGAACATTTGAAATAGTTGAAAGAAGTTGAGAATTAATATGTCTTCCCTTTGGCCCTTCCAAACCTTTAACATTTTCAGGGCTTCCACCAGCTAGTGCTGTAGCAATAACTTTTCCGTCCATATCCAGATAAGAAACGCTTACCTGACCGTTCGGATCAACAACTACATTTTTCTTATAGTGTGCATTATTACCTACCTGTGTCCCAAAAAGTCTGGTTAACTCCTCCTGATCAGGTGTACCATACAAGTATTTTGTCTCATGACCAGACTTGATCTGATGAGCATCACCTACTCCTGATTGTGCAGCAATTCTTCCGGTATTGTCATTGGTGTATTTAGTCTGAGTATAGGGATATTTTTTTGCATCCGGAATCAGACCTTTATTTATAATATTAATCCCTTTATTTCCTGACGTTTCAAACGAGTTGGAAGGGGAATAATAATGAGAAGCCCCTGAACCCTCATCAAGAGTTGGAGAGTCAACATCACAACCTGCCCCTTCTGTGGCAATATCATAGCTGGATTTTGTTACAGGTAAAGGAGCTCCGTTTTCATCTTCTATCTTGTTGAATTGAGGATGATAATATAAATTATTGGCACCCTTGTCCGGAACCGGCAATATCTGAATAGCAGGCCTTCCGTTATAATCGTAGAATGTTTCTCCTACAATTGCTCTTTCATCAGTATTGACACGGGTAACTGCCTGTCTGTTTCTCGAAGAACCGTCGTGATAACTTAATACAACCTTGCTCTTTCCTTCTTCAGCAAAACTAACAGATGACTGCCAGTTCATACTTTGTTCAAGCCCTGCGAATTCGTAATAATGATCAGTAGAAATTCCGGCAACACTTGTTGAATTCTCCTCTAGAGTCCATTTACCTTTTACCGTTACCACTCCCCCATTTGCTATGTTTCTCCCCACAGGCCTTACTCTGTAAAAAATTAAACCCTTTTCATATATTAATGGAATTTTAAATGAATTTGATTTTAATTCCACTCTGGAACTATTCGTTCTGAAAAGTAGATTATCTCTTAATTGAATTTGTGCAAGAGGTAAGGTATTATTTATATTTTGCGGATCCTGATTGGAGATATATGTCCATTCTAGTTCATAACTTTCTGCATTATTTATTGTGTTCCATGAAACAAGAAGGCTTCCTTCTGTATTGACAAACTGATCGTCTTTTAAGATTCCTGTCACTGTTTGAGAATAAGGCATATTTTCATATACTTCCGTCTCAACTCTGAACTGTAACTTAATGTCTTCAAAGCCAGCAGCCGGTATGTTGACATTCGTAATACGGCCAGAGATTTTCAATGCATTCTCAAGTCTTTCCAAAGCAATTGGTGCATAATGAGCTGCACTCATATCTATTTTCAAAACAGAAATTTTATGACGATCAACAAGGACATTGTTTTCTTCTACTGTATAAGTAAGATCCACTGTAACCTCTGCAGTTCCATCAGTAGGAACATTGTTGGAAGTTAGAGGATAATACAGCTGAACAACACCAAATGCCTTGTTTACGAAAAATGTCCTGCTTGCCGGATCAGAAATCGTACTTTGCACAAGAGCAAAGTTTTGGTATTCTTCCCCCAGATTATTAGTTGCCGACACATTCATATCCGATTTGAGATAATCTGTTTTATCCACAAATTCCTTGGCGAATGCTGTATTGATCGATAATAAAAATGCTAGATAAATAATTATCCGGATCATAAAATAATTTTATTTATTTTTAAAAATTTTACTCTGGTTATTTCTGGACTCTTTAATGGTCATGACTCCTCTTTCAGTTTCCTTTTTGACCCTGATAAGTATACCTTCGTCATCATACTCATAAAAAGTAGCATAATTGTTTTCATCAAGTTCTGCTACCAGTTTTTGTGTTGAAGGATCATAAACAAAAGACTTCATATTACTTTTAAAAGGATGTACCCGAATGTCATCAAAAAAAGCATTATTTCCTTCGCTCTCATTTACCAATTCAATCTGAATATTTTTTGCATCAGAAGGAACAGTAAAAGATTGCTCAACTCTCTGCCATCCATCTATAATTGGGCCAGAAGGGCGAAAAAGTGGAAACTCATCAACTTCTCCATTATTAAATGTAATCTTGATTCCTGTGTTAAGAAATGTATTGGTTACATCTGTTAAAGGCTCTTTTACCCATGCAGATAATAAATATTTCTGATCCGGTAAAGGGGAAAAAGAAGTTATACACTCCGAGCAAGATACAGGAGTACATGATGAATAACTTTTAGAGATTGTTAACTGAAGATCATTTGACTTAACAACATTGGATGGGGTACCATCTGCACCTTTTCCTTCGACTGAGAAATTGGTGACTGCTATCTGATTTGTATATTGACTACCATTAGGAATTTTATAGAATAATCCAAGTTCAAGTTTATTATAGCCCAATAATTCCGAATTGATGCTAACCTGATTACCAGAAATAGTAATTGAATTGTTGATAAGAGTTCTTGCATTATTATCATCTACCTTATATAGGACTCCGGTTGCGTCAGGAACCAAGTCCAATGCACCAATGGAAAGCTTATCTATGATGAGCGTAAATTGATTCATCTTCTCTGGACCTGCATTTTCAATGACATAATTTACCATTATGTTCTCACCAAGTCTCACTGAAGAATTACTATTATTCTGCCCACCACATGCAAGGAATGCACCACCTTTCAATACGAAAGATCCAGCATTATTCCATGTTTGAAGAGAGTGTTCAAGATTAGGATCATTCTCCGTAACAGTAGACTGATAGCCAGCATCCTGTCTAGGTAATTTGGCTTGTGCTTTTACCTTTGCAAGTATATAAAAATATACTGCTGTACCACAAGTATTATTAAGCCTAACATTATTAATCACCAGATTCTTTTTATTCAACGGAAAAGGTACTTTGCTTACAACAAAGCCTTGACCGACTAAGGTGCTATTTGTCCAATTTGCATATGGCTTGAACTCGGAAACTGCTGGATTACTGTTTGTGCCGATATAGAATTTAAGAGCCTCATTGGTAAAAGACATTTTAGAATTCAATGAATATGTGATATTGTTAAAGTTATATGTACCAGGTAAATTTCCATTGGCTGCGTAAAGGCCTATTCTCACATACCCTTCTTCCCCTGAATTAAAAACTGCATCAGCAAGATAGGAATCAGCTATGGTCTTTGAGAGCGTACATCCAGTTGCTATATTTACGCTTGAAGAAACAGAGGCTAAAGTTTGATCTGTATATCCTATCTCAAATTTGTCGTTATATCCGCAAGAAGCAGGTAGGTCATCATCTTCATAATAAACTACAAAATCATTAGCTGCCTGAGCTGCCACAGGCATTCCTTCTACAATTATATACTCGAGACTTTGGTTGAGATTTAAAATCCTGTTGTTCGAATTGATAGTGCTATACAGTGTTGAGCTTTCTACTGATTGACCGCATACCTTATATTTCACTATAAAACTTGATTGTATTGGTGTTGTGTATTGGTTAAAGAAATCAATATGTGTAACCCTTGTGTTCTTCCTCATATTAACTCTAATTCCCCTTGCAGAAGAAGATGTAAGATAAGTGCCATTAGTCTCTATTACTATGTAGTTACCAGCACTTTTTGAACAATAATCTTTACAGGTGCTATAATCTAAACGTCCAAAGAAATGGTTCAAGGATTGTTTGTATGTACCGGGAGTATAAGTAATTTGTCCATATCCTTCATCCGTTTTAGAAGCAAATCGTTTGATAAGGCCACAACTGGTTTGTTCCTGTAATTGCTTTAAAGGATCATTTTCTCTGATTTTAACTGCCACCTGATGATTAGCATCTAAAGTCGCATTATTATGCGGTCTAAGATAGACCATAAAGCGATAGTAATTACCACCACCAGCATTGTCAATCTCAAAGATAAGACTATCCCCTACAACATTTGCAGATATCTGTTCACCATGATGATATCCATAATTATCGGATATATAACTCTGATCATAATATCTCCTGACTGTGATAAAATCAAAATCTGCTTTATCATAATACATCGCAAATCGTATCTTATTCACGAAATAAACATTACTTACAGTTATATCATAGTAAAATGGCTTATCTACACTTCCTTGGTTATGTGACAATCCGATAGAAGGCTGACGATCTCCTGAAGTGCCTTTTGGAATCGTAACAACTGTTTTAGCTTGGGTGGCGTTTTCAAATGGGCTGTTAGCAGGTGTAATTAGTTTGGCCTTCAAATCAAAAAAGATTTCTCTTGTTAAAAGAGCTGAGCAATCTTCATTCAGAAAATTATTTCTGATATTGAATATTGGAATATTTATGGAGTTCCAACCTGTGGTTATTGTCAATAATTCCACGTTAAAAATGATCTCGTGATTATTTCCGGATTGTACATCCGAAACCTTTGTCATTCTTACTTGCTCTGTACCTGCAGAAATATTGGTGCTAAATCCATCCGCACCAGGAAAGCAGAATTCATGAGGTATAGTAAGTTTTAGAACATAGTCTTTGTATAGATCAATGTTATATTTCATACTTACGCTAAGCTTAGTGCTTACTACATGTTCTTCAAAAGGATAATCTCTGGTTGAAGCAACCTTAACCTCATTATGTTCCAATACTCCCTGCGCAAATATGCTAGAACAAAACAACAACAATAGAAATGGAATAATTTTTTTCATAAAAGCAACATATGTATGTATTGCATTATTATTTATCTATATGTAATGTTAGAATCAGTTCTCTATTGAGCTGAAGTCGGATTACATGGATCTATGATTTTATTAATCTTCTTAGAAGATTTTGGTGCAACCTGAATTGCAGATCTTCCAGTATGCGATTCGGTATGAGTTATTGTCGGATTTTGTGACCTCCAGCTGAAATGATCATCATTACAGTCACCATAGTCATAGTCTTCAAATCCGTCAAAAGCACTCTCTTGATATCTTGAGTTGTTAGAAGTAGCTGTTGCTAAATTTCTTCCATATCCGAACTGTGCCATGGAATATCTGTCCAATGCATCCTTATTCTCTATCTCCATTCCTATCTGGTTATAATTTTCAATTTGAACAACAGATTGCCATTTAGTAGCAGGGATATTATTCACTTTATCAAACTTGCCGTCTGTATAAGTCCAGAATGGAATGAAGGTATCGGAAAAGTATCCATCTCGTTTAATATCAACATTATTGTTAATGTTTGCCTGATATCTCTCGGTAAGGTATGTCCATGCTTTATAAGATCTGAGGCTGCCACGTTTGCCAAGAACAAATGGATTTCCTTCTGCAACTTGTTTGTCATCCAGACAATTACAAAACGCCTTCCAAAAAAACTTGAACTCCGTCGCTCCCGCATTGATTACTCTGCTGAATTGCAGGCTGACATTATTAGCCAATGGATCATCCATACATGAAATTGATCCAATAGGAGTCATAGCCACATTCCTCAAGCCAGATCTGATGATTTTTATCCTTGTTATACCGGTAATCTCATTACCGTCTTTATCGATAATAATCTTTTTGCCTGTTGTAACGTATCTGTTATTATCATAATACCCAAGTTTATACCCACCAGACGATTCACATAACAGTTCATCCCCATCATTCAGAAAGGCTGTCTTAAAGTTATCCAATGTAAAGCTTCCTCCATTTTTATAGATGATGCCTTCATTGTTATATGCGAGTTTCATTTCATCATAAGCCCAGTATCCAGGATATTTAAAGGTCCATATAGGATCATGGAATTCATTATCAACTTTTGTCAACAACACTTCTCCTGTTTCCTTATCCCATGCAAGGTTTTCAGTAGTGATGGTCTGGCCGTTATCCATTGCTATGGTCTTTTCCAGAATACCGATTCTATTGATGACTTTTGTTGTTACCACTGACTTGAATTCTGTTGATTCAAGATTCCATGTAGGCATTGGAATTACTCCAACTATCGGTATTACCGGGAAAATACCCTTGACATTAAAATCAAGGCCTCCACCAGCAGTTACAGATTTATAATATTTAGTATCATGAACAATATCAACATCCACACCTAACTGAGTATTCAAAGACTCTCCTTCTATAGCAAGATTGGCAGGATTTATATATCGAACAGAATTACTTAAACTTCCATCTGTATTCTTTTTATACCTGTACTCCACATATGAAATAGGCTGAACATCCTCTCCATTTCCTGCAACTTCCGGCATTACTTTTTTAGATTTCTCCTTGCCGTGCATATCATTCAACTCTACTTTATATCCCTGGCTACAGGTAACGATATCTGTTGCTCCTACTTTTAGGAAGTTAAGAATCAGATTAGGTTTGTCTCTCTTGTGTTTAAGTTCTGTTCGTTCAGTAATAGTAGGAAAATCTTTTGCGGTATAGAATTCCTGTTCTACAAAACCAGTTCCATTACCTTTTAACTTTTCTACATCATAATTACTTGACAAAACTTTAACTGGGGTTGTCACAACCTTAGTATAGCCAACAGTCGGAGACGGAAAAAACATTTCTCCAAATGGTTCTTCTAAGTAAAACTCTCTGGATGGAGCTAAAGGCAGCTTTTGTATGCTGAAAACAGGAAGCCTGAATGGATTTTCATCATTTCCCACCATAGGCTCATAGGATGCCACCCCTGAACTAATTGGTCTCTTGGTTGGCTTGCCATTCTCGTCAAGCACATTTGACAGTTCGTTAGTAACATAGTCGTACTTCTGACCATAATATGCTACTTCTTTATTTCCGTTTGAAGTTGTTTCTTTGTAAGCCCCCATCATATTCCAGTTATCAGACATAATAACTGCTTTCACGCGATGTCCACCACCAAGTTTTTTCTTGTCAACATCGTTAAGTCTCACAAAAGATTTGTTGGATTCAATGGTGTTACTGTTACCTTTTGCTTCCATAACTGAAGCAAATCCGGCAAAGAAAGAAAGGATATTGTCTGCCTGCGCAATCATCGTTTTAATGACCTGCATAACACCATTTGTTTCTGCATCACCAAGCCCTTTCAATTCTCTTCCCAGATTCATCTTTGCGAACATCCATCCGTTTCTGACTATCGGATTAATGTTCCTGGAGTTTGAACCTTTGGTCTTATCAGGAATCAATTGAATAATTGCTGTTGTGTATTTATTTCCACCTAAAGGATTTTTTGCTATACTTCCGGAAATATTAATTTCTGTATAGCCTGGTACATATTCAAATTTATCTTGTACCAGAGGATTGGGGTCATTGATTACGTTTAGTTTTGCCTTATAATACATTAAATCAATTCCGTCCAGATATTCTTTTCGCAGTATTTCATTGGCATGATTTGCATCTCTCGCTGTAAATCCTTCTCCAAGGTCAACATGCAAAAACATCTTTCCTGCAAGTCCTCCATCTGTTATGTCAAAAAGTGTATTGTTGGGTGTTGTTGCGCTTGTTCTGCTGAAGCCTAAAATTTTAAACATTCTCATGGCTCGCTTATTCTGAACGTATGCATAGTCATCACTTTCGTAATGCACTCGGATTGTTCCTCCTGTGGGTGTATATATTTTGGTAAGCGAATATGCCTCAGATTGTTTGTCCTGGAGTGTCGTGTCCTGATCTGTATAAGGAAAAGCCTCATTACCTAAAGTTCCTGCCAACTCGCTTTGTCCTTTATAGCTACCCCATCTGTCATACTCCTTCAGGTTGTAAGCAGGATTAAAGTCTGAATAATCAAAAGCATATGGGTTCAAAACACCCTTTCCTGAAAAGCCATATGTAAACCAAACTTTCCTTAATGTCAGCTTTCCTTCTCCCTCTTCCAAAGTTGCTGAACTATTTGGTGTCTTAGGGCAAAGAGTATAATCATATTTAAAATGTACTGTTTTAACCGGCTCTTTAGAGCCGTTAAGTTTATCTGCTTTTGAGAAAAGATCTATTTTGTCAAGTTTGTAAAGAGTATTTTCTGCAGATGTGCTTAATCCTCCGCTTAAAGATTTTACGCCTCTGCCATCTTTTCTGGGGGACAGATGAAATTCAGCAACATGGGTTCTTGTTTCTATCGAATGTAGATACCATACTTCTTTCTTACCATAAAGGTAGTTAGCCTTATCATCATTGTCTTTAGTTTCTAGACCGTCAGTAAAAGAGGCCATATTTTCCTGATAAGGAGTTCTCCATTGAAAATTCTGTGAAGTTCTTACATAATTAAATTTAGTATAATTACCAAGGTCTCCATCTGAGGGCCCTGGAATATTGTCACTGTCTACATAATCACTGGAAAGAATACATGTAAGTAAATATGATGTAGCATGTGCTCCTGTCGTAACTTTATTGTAGCTTCTGTCTATTCCGCTTGTATTGCCGGTGCTTGCTTCTGTTGATGAATATTGTACCAGATTCTTTTTAATTGCGGATGATTTTGGTTCTGACTTAGTAGTAGCATCTACAGCAAATGTAACTTCTTCCTGATAATTATTGTAAACGGGAATTCCGTAGCAGTATCTTGAGCCACTATTATCGGTCACTCTTATCTCTGTGATATGATGACCTTTCCTGTACTGATCAATTCTGTCCAGATTATCTCCTACATAAGTAATTGCATTATCTTTTCTTGAATAACTGTTTGAAGAGGTATTGGTATTTACATCAAACTCATTAAGATGATGATTGCGGATAGGCATCAGGGAATATTTATTGAATGCTTCACCTGCAGTAATGTAAGTAAATTGGTTGTTACGTTTACGTCTTAACTGTCTTTTATTGTTTTGTCCTAAAGATGCATTTCCTATATTGGGTTTCTTCTTGTCAAACATACTCCCATCAAGCATTCCATCATTTGATATAAGATTATATCCTAATGTGCTTGAACCTTTCTGGACATTATTCAAAAAGTCTCCATCTGTTTCTGGTGCTGTTTCACCTATCTTTTTAAAATAAACCATTTCTCTGGCAGTATTATAATCAGCAGTAGGATCGTTAAAATTCTGAAACTGACCATTTGACCAACGCGAACTTACAGTGCCGACATGGCTGTATTTAACATCCACATTTACCTTCATTGAAGGTGTGGAACCTGATCCAAAACCAACTCCAAGTTCTCCGACATGATTTTCTTCAATATTGATCGGATCTCCAACATTCCCGACATCTCCACGGAACAATCTGTACGATCCTCCTACACCCTGACCAGAAACACTAAATATATCATAAGTATAATTGGTCAAAGCAAGATTTTTAGTTGCATCATTAAATCCACCGCCATCTTTTTCTCTATTGAAATCATGCATTGCATCATCACTCTGACCATCAAGGCCAGAATACATGTAACCATAAGCAGGGTTCTTTTTTGATGTACTCTTTAGAAACTGACCAGTATAGTATCCCCCAATGCCAAGTAATCCCTGCTCAACAGCTTCATTACTCAATTCAAAACTGAGGTTAAGTGTAGCATTAGTATTGATAAGATCATGACTAACTGATGGCGTGTAAGTCGGGAATGCAAATCCCATAAAGGAATCGTGCCCTCCAGATCTTTCTGTTGCTTTACCTGCTTTATCTTTTCCAGTATAGGAATAAGATGTAGATAGGGACATTCCTTTTAGACCTTCTCTTGTGCTGTATGGAAAGCTCAGATTAGCTCCGAATCCTGTTTCGCTCCTTCCATTGTCCTGTCTGGGCCCAAGACCTACACTAGGGGTTATGCCAGCTCCATCTTCAGAACTCATATTAAAATCAACCCCTAACCCAACTTTGTATTTGGATTTACTGCTTAAAGGTAAATCAATTGAAGGTCTTATGCCCATCCCAAAGCCGAATCCGTTATAGTTGTTATAAAACAAATTCATAGACTGAGTTAGTCCTACTTTAAATCCCCATGCTTCGAGCTTTGCAGGATTGAATGAAAAATTAAGACCGAAAGTCTGATTAGGTTTAACATTATAAATAGTTTCAACCTCATCACCAGCAAAGTCATCTGGCAAGCCTCTCACGTTTCTATTTATCGCACCAACATTTACATTCCAACCTAGGCCTACCCAGCTTGCTTCAGCATCGGGCGTTATACCTGCTGCATAATTCAAATTGATAGGATATCCTCCAACATCCATTAATGGAATATTATAACTGAAATCCCCTGTAAACGGATCAACCATGTTGTCCATACCAGCGGGAGCAAATTGTTGAGTCTCCGGTTGAGAAGGTCCTGATGTTAAAGCCAAAGCTCTATATGGCAAGGCTCCTGTTATAAAATTGAACAGGAAAAATATCGAAATCGGACGTTTATATTTTCTTATTGTAGCCAGCATTGTCGCTATAATTTTATTTCAGGTAATGATTGATATTGCTTTTCTGAAAGATCTATTCTTAAGTCTCTTTTAAATCCCAGGATATCTCCTTTTAAGCCTGCTGTAAGGCTTTTAAATGAAATGCTTGATGGTATCAAGACAGATAAATGATGTGGCTGTCCCATTAATGTTGATGGAAAAATTTCAACTATTGAATTATGGAGAGTATCCGTTTTATCTTTTACAAAAAATAGATTTTCCTTCAATGAGCTAAAAAATTGCTCTTTATTGAAAGCTTTATTAACAGAAGGATTTTTATACAGTATTTCAATGTTTATGTAATGATAGCCTCTTTTGGTTTTGAAATTTTCTTTATATAAATCTAATGAAGTATCTACATTTTTTACTGTACTCATTGCTGCATCAAGGACTGCCGGCTGATACCATATTACGGCATCATATTCAGAATTTTTCATTATGTCATAAGTAATCCCCTGCTGTTTCTTGAGCCAGTTCTGATACTCAGGAATAGTAAGAGCTGCAGACGTGTGCCATGTAGTACTGTCTATTATTCTGACATTCGAATTAAAAGAATCTTCCTGTACTGTAACTGTAGGAGAATTCCTTTTTTCGCAAGAGAATAAAACAACAACTAAGGCCACCCATACGAAAAACTTTAATGGATGAAGCATTTATTAATTATTTAAATAAGCATAGTATACCTGACCAAGAGGATTAAAAATTACATCCTTTTTGCAGTAAAATCGAACAATCTAAAAACTCAAAAAGCTAAATAATTCTGTTTTATCTATCTACTTCTAAAAATCACAAGTCGTCACAAAAAGCTTTTGAATAATTACTTCGTCAAAAATTATAAGACAATATTAGAGTAATTCTTCTAGACAAAAAAAAATCTATCTATTGAACTTTAAATTTACTTGTGTCATAAATTATAAAAAAACAAAAAAAGATTTTTATTTAATAGGCTATAATACAAATAATTAATTTTATATACCTCTAATTTTATATACCTGCCATTGGCGTAATAAATGATTAAAAAGTAAATAAAAAAGTTATTCACATCGAAAAAAGTAGTCTTGACACTTTTATTTAATTAAATAAATTCTTGTTAAAAGAATATCAATTAAATATTAATTTATTACTTTTTCATTACTTCAATAAATCATTCTTCTAAAACTTTATCAATTTAAAATCTATCATATTTATTACATTCAAGGTATACACTTACAAAGTTTAAAGTATCAGTGATTTTACTATCAGTACTTTCGACTAATAAATGAATCAGCCAAGCGTTTTTTTTATCCTGAATTAAATAAAAGCCTTTCCAATGTTTTAAAAAGTAAGAATTATATTTACCTATTTTCTCACAATGGCTATTGAGACCAATATCATTACAATTAAAGAGCCTCCTCTATTTAGTTTTGCAGAATGTCTTTGGTTTCTGAACAGAAATTATGATGACTGTTCTCATACAGTGAAAGAGGATGCTGTATGGAAGGCTTTGCAGCTGGGAGAAGAGAACTATCTTCTTAAGATTTATGAAAAGGATAAAACAATAAACATAGAAGTGGTTGTTGGGGCTGCAAGTGTAAAAAGTAAAAAGCTTCTAGAAACTTTTATAATTGATTGGTTTGACCTTAATAACATTCTTGAACCATTTTATAAAGTACTTAGAAAAGACAAGCAATTGTCTTATATGTATAAGGACTTTTATGGTCTTCGTCTTATGGGCATTCCTGATCTCTTCGAGTCTCTTTGCTGGTGCATCATTGGTCAGCAGATTAATCTTTCTTTCGCATACAAATTGAAACGAAGATTGGTAGAGAGGTATGGTACAAAGCTGGAATATGAAGGATCATCATTTTATATATTCCCTGATTTCAAAGTACTTGCACAAGCCGCAGCAGAAGAATTAAAAGCGATGCAGTTCTCTTCTGCCAAAGCAGCATATCTGATCAACATCGCTCAAGTCTTCTCAGATGGAGTGTTAAGTAAAAGTATTCTTAAAGCATTACCTGATCAAGAAAGCAGATATAAGCTACTTACAAGCTTCCATGGAATAGGCACATGGACAGCCAATTATGTACTTATGAAAACAATAAGAGATCCGAACAGCGTTCCACATGGAGATGCGGGATTGCTTAAAGCTCTTATAAATCATGGTATTATAGATGATAGAAAGGATACTCAAAATATTAAACTCTTTTTTGAAAGATATAAAAACATGGAGAGTTATATCGTTATCTATTTATGGAGAAGTCTGGCTATCCGTTAAATTCAGCAAGATTCAGATTGAAATATGTCAATTAATATTTCATCTTTGATTATCTTTTATATAAATCACGATATATGGAGTGCAATAAAATTGATTTTGAGAGAATTGCCAAAGCAATTGATTTTATCTCAAAAAATATAAAAGCCCAGCCTTCCCTGGAAGAGGTTGCGGAAATAGTTCATTTGAGTCCATATCATTTTCAACGATTATTTACAGAATGGGCCGGAGTAAGTCCTAAAAAATTTCTACAGTTTCTTACGATTGAGTATGCTAAAAAAGTACTTGAAACTTCAGCTTCAAAATCGCTTGCAGAAACAGCCGAACAGTCGGGTTTGTCAACAACCAGCCGTTTGCATGATCTCTTCGTAAACATTGAGGGTATGACTCCAGGAGAATATAAAAACGAAGGTGAAAATCTTACGATCAGGTATAGTTTAAGAAATAGTCAGTTTGGGGATTATTTAATTGCTTCAACCGGTAAAGGTATAAGCAATTTATACTTCTTTGACGGTGAAGAAAAAAGTGTGATAGAAGACCTGAAAGCTTCATGGCTCAGGGCTGACATTATAGAAGGCACCGATGATGATCAGGCAAAAGTAGCACGTTTCTTTGCTAATGATTTTACTGATTCAGAAAAAATAAAACTTCATTTAAAAGGGACAGAGTTTCAAATTAAAGTGTGGGAAGCCTTATTAAAAATACCTCAGGGAGTCCTAACTTCTTATGGACAAATTGCAGGAAGCATGAATCAAGCCAATGCCTCAAGAGCTGTAGGAACAGCTATCGGAAGTAATCCTGTAGGTTTTATAATTCCATGTCACCGTGTAATAAAGAGCGTTGGAGGTATAGGCGAGTTTCGTTGGGGAAGTCACAGGAAGAAGGCTATGATTGGCTGGGAAGCAAGTCAGCTGAACTCAGATTAAAGATTATGAACTTTCTATTGCTTTCTCAAAGAAATTTTCGTCCATAGGAAAAATCAAACTGAAAAATTAGTTAAGATTGAAAGTATATACACATTCTCCGTTCCTCTCTGCATAACTTAGTTTAATTTTTTTCAGAATTACTCATTTCCGTTTTTATTAGATTGTCAGGAAAGTCATTCATCCAAATAATCGCTATTTGGTATATAAAAATTTCCTTTTTGTCTATTCTTGCCAACCTCCTCACGTGATTGAAGTAATTTAGCCTTAGAAACTCAATCTAACTACTGTAAACAATGAAAAAGATATTATCCACGGTTATATTTTCTGCATTTATAGCTTTTACTTCTTTCGCTCAGAATCAGGGACAACATCAGGGACATCAACATGCTGAAGGTGGTCATGAGCAAAAGACTCCTGAACAAAGAGCAGAAAATCAATCTCAAAGACTAACTAAAGAATTGTCATTAACAGCGGATCAGACAAGCCAGATTAAAACAATTATTCTAACTCAGGAGCAAAAGGTTGAGGAGATAAGAACAAAGTACAAAAGTGCGACAGATAAAAAAGCTGAACGTCAGGAAATTCAGGATCTAAGAACCAGTAGTGAAGATGAAATTGAGAAGGTATTAACAGCTGATCAGTCAACTAAATATAAGGAACTGAAAAACAAAAAGCAGAATCATGATTCCCCAAATAATGGAAAAGGCCAAAAGCATAACTGAGTAAGTTTTTAATTTGTCCTGTTTTCAGCAAGCCATCTCGTCCCGGTGATGGCTTGTTTTTTTATATATCATCCACATGTTATTGTTACCTTAATCTTAATCTTTTCAATTCTAAGACCTAATCTAAATAGCTGATTAGTGTTTTTTGATAAAGCAATTTTATAGAAAAGAATAGATTGATTATAGCCTCCTTTAGAATCCGTCTGTATCGGCCTTTACTATATTTCTTAATCCTATTTCCGGGGTTGTTGGTTTAAAACTAAAATACTTTTCAAATTTGCTACTGTTAAAAAAGTAGTCTCTTTCATTCTGGTAATTCATCTCTTTTAATTCTTTCATTATAGGAATAAATAAGCCCAGTATTCCTATCAACCATGATGGTAACACCATATATCTAGGAGTAATTCTCATTTCTTTAGCGAAAAGTTCTATCCATTGTTTGCCGGTTATTTTTGTTGCATCAGTTGGTAAGTGCCAGACTTGATTATAACAATCAGGTGTATTGCCTAATAATGCCGTGGCCTTTGCAGCATCCGGGGTATAAGTGAAATTATGAATTTTATTTACACTTGCCATCCAATTTGCGGCCTTACCCTTTCTTAAATTTTTATATACAAGCTCATTCATAACACTATTCTTTATGGAAGGACCATAAAAGTCTGCTGATCTTGCTATGAGTGCTGTTAGTCCGTTTTTAGTCTCTTTCATAATCTTGTCTGCAATTGCAGCACGAATCTTTCCCTTCTGACTTGATGGCTTTACAGGTGTTTCTTCTGTCATGTTTCCTATATAATCCGGATCATACATGTATACATTATCAAAGAAAACCAATTTTGCATTATATCTTTTGCAGGAATCAATTACTTGATTGATCAACGGAGGCCACTTTTGTTTCCATACGCTAAGCTTATATTCGAATCCGATGGTTAAATAAACAATATCTGATCCCTGTATTGCTTTGTCTACATATGAGGGATCTGATAAGTCAGCAGGAAATAGTAGATCATTCGGATTTACTTTCTTAGGATTGCGACTTACAAGTCTGATGTCTTTTGTGTATGCCAAAAGTTCTTTGGCAAGATCTACTCCAATTGCACCGCCAGACCCTAATATAGTTTGCATGTATTTTAAGTTTAATTTATGTTCTGAAAGATCAGAAAAATTTACGTCTAATGTCGGATTTAATTTATCCTTTTCAATTATTAATTTTTAATATGTATAAAGTCAAATAGCTTTTAAGATATTAAATCTTAAAAGCTATAATGAATGATAAGTTAAGATTAATTACAGTGTTACCACTACCTTTCCTCTTGTTTTGCCGGTCTCTATTTGTTTGTGAGCTGATTGAATGTCATCAAATGAAAACGTTTTCGAGATATGAGATTTTATAATTCCCTTTTCAAGAAGTCTTGCAAGTTCTTCCATATCTTTTCCATTGGAAGTTACAAGAAAATTATAAGCGATTACTCCTAACTCTTCTGCTTTCTCCTTCAAACCTTCCTGTAAACCCGAAGGTATACTTATAACAGTCCCTCCTTTTTTAGTTGATAATAATGATCTCGAAGCATTATCACCTCCCATAGTATCCAATACAAAGTCAGCATCTTTCACAATTTCCTCAAATCGCTGTGACTTGTAATCTATGTGCTCATCAGCGCCCAGACCGAGTACAAAATCCTTGTTTTCTATGGAAGATGTCCCTATAACATATGCTCCCAGATATTTAGCAATCTGAATAGCATAATGCCCTACACCACCAGCTGCAGAGTGTATAAGCACCTTTTGTCCTGATTTTACTTTAGCATTATCCACCAAAGCTTGCCATGCCGTTAATAAAGCAAGTGTAGCACCAGCAGCTTCCTCATGGGTAATATTGGAAGGTTTTTTAGCTATATGATTTGCAGGGGATACTACATATTGAGCATAGGCAGATGCCAGTCCAGGGAAATTTACCATCCCAAATACAGCATCACCTTTCGCAAAACCTGTTACCTCTTCTCCAACTTCTCTTACTATACCTGATATATCCCATCCAAGCACCAGTGGTAAATTATCCTTGAATCTTCCTGCAAGTCCCTTGCCGGATCGGGTTTTTACATCAACCGGATTTATGCTAAAGGCTTTAACCTCGATTAATACATCATTTTTCCCTGCCAATGGTACATTAATATTAGTAGGAATAAGTTTTTCCGGGCCACCGAATTCGTTAATTATAAATGCTTTCATATATTTTTGTTGTTAAATTTATATCACAAATGAACAAGGAATTTATATACCTCATCTTGTACTATCTCAGGTTTATCCTGTATATTTAAAGGCATATGGTTAAGGAAAATATTTATCAACCTTTTGAGATTTTTTTTCAGGAACTGGAGGAAGCACCTATTTCCGGACATTCTCATAACTTTTTTGAACTTGTCTATATAATTGATGGTACTGGTAAGCAATGCATTAATAAAAACAAGTTTGACTACTCAAAGGGCCACTTTTTTTTATTGACTCCCAAAGACCATCATTCCTTTGAAATTGAAAAGACAACTAAATTTTTCTATTTAAGATTTGGAGATATTTATTTAAAATCAAAAGAACAAAAAGACCCTTCATATTTTGAAGCCTGGACGTCAAGATTGGAGTTTATTTTTCAGAATGCGAGTAATCTTCCCGGTTGTATTTTAAAAAATATTGAAGACCGGATACTTGTAAAGAACATTGTAGATAGCCTTATTAAGGAATATATTAATAGAGATGTTTACCACCAGGAAGTAATCAATCAGCTTGTTAATACCGTAATTGTACTAGTTGCAAGAAGCATTTCAAGGTCTTTCCCTTTGAAGCTCCAAGAGAAAGGATCTTCTGAAGCTATGCTGTCTATAGTAAGATATGTTCAAAGTAATATTTATAAACCCGAAATGCTGAAATCTGAACAGATCGCCATGCATTTTAATCTATCGCAATCTTATGTGGGTGAATATTTCAAAAAACATACAGGAGAAAATCTTCAGCAATATATTACCAATTATAAACTACAGCTAGTAGAAACCAGGCTCCGATACAGTGATCTTAGGATAAATGAAATTGCATTTGAATTAGGATTCACGGATGAAAGTCACCTGAACAGAATTTTTAAAAAATACAAAGGTACTACTCCATCAGACTTCAGAAAAAAAACACTTAACCCTTTATAATACCCTGATTACATAAGGTCCTAACCTCCTCTGAAAACCTTTGAACATTTTCAAAAGTTAATTACAAAAGAGGTTATGAAAAATTTTCTATATAAAAGTTCTAATAATATTCTGATATCAGAAAGGGAAAATCCATGGCCAGCTCTGGTTTTGGATGACTGGATCAAAACCTATAAAACTCTCCATCTTTGGATGCAGGTTATAGGTAAAATAAAACTTAGCTTCTCTCCTAAGCTTAATCACTGGTGGCATATAACTTTTACTCCAACAGCTGAAGGCCTTACAACAGGACTTATCCCTTATCACAATTCATACTTTCAAATAGACTTTGATTTTATAGATCATAAACTGTATATCAAAACCAATGAAGGTAAGTTTGACAGCCTGGATCTATATTCCAGATCTGTTGCTGATTTTTATATTGAAACAAAAGAGAAACTGAGACATCTTGGTATTGATATTAACATCTGGACCACTCCTGTTGAAATGGAAGAAAGAATTCCCTTTGAAAGAGATTTTACACACAAGACATATGATAAAAAGTATGTCGAAACCTTTCATAAAATTCTATTGTGCGTAGATCATGTCATGAGGGTTTTCAGATCCGAATTTACCGGGAAGAGCAGCCCTGTTCATTTCTTCTGGGGAGCAATGGATATTGCAGTGACCTTCTTTTCCGGTAAACATGCTCCTACACATCCTGGAGTGCCTAATGTGAGTAAAGAGGTAATGGTAGAGGCTTATTCAAAAGAGTTAAGCAGTTATGGTTTCTGGCCTGGTCTTGGGCTTGGTGAACCTGCTTTTTATGCTTATGCGTATCCTCAACCGGACAAATTCAATACAGCAAAAATGCCTGAGGGAGCCTATTACAATGAGACCTTAGGGGAGTTTATATTGCCTTATGAGAAGGTAAGAGAATCAGAATCGCCTAAAGAAATGATATTATCATTCTTTAAAGCTGTATTTATAGCATCTGCAAAGCTAAACAACTGGGATGAAGGTCTAATCTGTTACAAATAAATGAGGCATTAAAACAAAGACCTTCCTTTTGTTTATGATAACTATTTTTTGAGGTCTTTAATGAACATACAGATCACTTTGTCATTGTTTTCCTTAAGGTAGGCTACATCTGCAGAATCAAATTCTGCCATAGCTTTATACTTAATTCTAATGAGTCTTAATCCCTGCAATATATTCATCAGCAATAGTGCATATTCCTCTTTATTCACCTCACGAAACTCTTGCTTATCTATACCAGTCTGAATAATGTTGCCGACCAGCTCAATTTCAAGTTTGTAAAAGTCTTCTACGACTTTACCAAATATTGGCTTTGAATTAAAAAATGACTCTGTTTTAAGTTTGGAAAGGTTGAGGAGGTTTTGAAAATAGTCAAGACGGTATTTCACATAGTGTTTTAGCTGAGAAGCAGCGTCCGTTTCGGCATTCATATGTTTATTCATTTCAGCCAGAAACTCCTCCTGTTCTTTTTTGATTACAGCCTGAAAAACAGCTTCTTTGTCGGGGAAATAATAGTAAAGTGAAGCTTTACCCATTCCCACATCTGCAGCTATTTCATTCATGGTTGTTTTACATAAACCATAGTGCCCGAATCTTTTCTGGGCAGCATTCAGAATGATATCAAGCTTTGAAGAGTCTTCCGATTTTGTTTTTTCTGTCATTCAAAAATATTTTCAAACTCTAAATTTATCATTTTTTTTGATCTTTTTACAAAAAAAGCTTACACTACCAGTTGGCAGGAAATTCAGAATGCTGTGACCATTTTTCTGCGGCTTGCATATTAGTCTGTGAATCGTTTTCCAGTTGTTCCTGAATGTATTTTAACGGAAGCCTTATATCATAAAGTTCCAAAAGGATTTTAAAGCTTTTTGCAAAATCTTCTTTAGCTTCTTTCTTGTTATTTCCCCATGACAGGGCTCCTATTTTTGTATTCAGAAATACAGTATAATCATCAATGGGATTAGTATTAAAATAAGAATATTGAGAAGCCCCGAAAAACATACGAGACAACCATGCTGATTTTACCTGAAATGTGATTTCTCTTTTCATAACCGGACTATTTTTGTTGGAAGAAAATATTTCCCTCTGCCTAAGCAGAGGGAAATTACAAATAAACACAAATTAACCAGGTACAATCTTCTGAAAACAAAAGACCGTATCGGGCTCTAATTTTCTGATATTAATTCTTTGTTTAATTGAAATTCGTCTTGCACTTCAGAAACAGTCTTTTTATTTCTGTAAGCAATTTTTGAAACTGCAACAAACAAAACCGGGACTATAAATATGGCCAAACCCGTCGCTGCAAGCATACCACCAAATACTGTCCACCCAATTGTCTGTCTCGATACTGCTCCTGCACCTGTTGCAAAAACCAGAGGCAAAACTCCAAGTATAAATGCAAAAGATGTCATCAGGATTGGACGTAATCGAAGTCTTACGGCTTCAAGGGTCGCTGCAACAATCTCCATTCCATGATCCACTCTTTCTTTTGCAAATTCCACTATAAGAATTGCATTTTTAGCTGCAAGTCCGATTAGTGTAATTAAACCAATTTGTGCATATACGTTATTGCTCAGTTTAGGAAGCAAAGTAAGCGTAAGTATGGCACCGAAGGCTCCTAGCGGCACGGCTAGCATTACAGAGAATGGTACAGACCAGCTCTCATATAGCGCTGCAAGAAACAAGAATACAAACAATACAGATAATGCAAATATATATACTGTAGTTGATCCTGATTTAATCTCCTCTCTGCTCAATCCGGAAAACTCATATCCATAGCCAGCTGGCAGCACTTGTTCTGCTACTTCTTTCAATGCTACGATGGCTTCACCACTGCTATAGCCAGGCTTAGGCACTCCGTTTATTTCAGCTGATCTGAATAAGTTATAATGAGGCACAACAGGTGCGCTTTCAATAACATTATACGAAACAAGTGTGCTTAAAGGTATCATCTGACCTTTATTATTTCTTACATAATATTGATCAAGATTATTCATGTCTTTTCTATATAAAGTATCTGCCTGTGCCACAACTCTGAATGTACGTCCATAGGCAGTGAAATCATTGATATACTTCCCTCCCATATAGGTCTGAATGGTACTGAACACTTCAGTGACAGGCACTCCCATCAATTCGCATTTAGTTCTGTCTACATTTATTTTATAACCGGGAGCTTTTGCCGTAAAGAAAGTAAAGGCTCTTGCAATTTCAGGTCTCTTGTTAGCTTCCATTACAAATGATTGAACCACCCTTTCAAAACCTTTAATGTCATCGTTACTTTCCCTTTGTTCCAATACAAAGCTGAAACCTGAAGCATTACCTAAACCTGGAATTGGCGGAGGGGGAATAACAATGATGTTGGCTTCCTTAATTTCTGAAAATGCTTTCTGGAGCTGACCAATAATGGCTTCTACCTGCATGGCCTTATCCTTTCTGTCTTTCCAAGGTTTCAGCTGACAGAATAAAGTTCCGCTGTTGGATTTCGAAGCAAAGGTGATTGCATTCAAGCCTCCAAGTGCAGCATAGTGCTGAATGGCTGGTATCCCGTCTATTATTCCCATCATTTTTTTCAACACTGTTACTGTTCTTGTTGTAGAAGATGCTTCAGGAAGTTCAAATGTGATCAGCAAACGACCTTCATCTTCTGTAGGAATAAAGCCCGTTGGTTTTGCTTTAAACATTCCTACTGTTCCAGCAAATAAACATACCAGTAATACCAATACAAGTGGGGCCTTTTTAATTGTTTTCTGAACACCTGCAGAATAAGAAGCTGTAACTCTTGCAAACCAGTTATTGAATTTAAAGAAGAACTTGTTCAACCCTTTTGAATTCTGATCAAGATGCATCGGTTTAAGTAGCAATGAACATAAAGCTGGAGTAAGAGACAAAGCTACGAAAGCTGAAATCAACACGGAGACTGCGATTGTAATTGCAAATTGCTGATACAATCTTCCTACGATACCAGGAACAAATCCTACAGGTACGAACACCGCAGCAAGGATGAGGGCGATGGCAATTACAGGTCCTGAAATATCCTTCATGGCTTTGATAGTTGCCATTTTTGGAGAAAGACCTTCGTGATCAATATAGTGTTGTACAGCTTCCACAACAACAATGGCATCATCCACAACTATACCAATGGCGAGTACGAATCCGAACAATGTCAGGGTATTTATTGTAAATCCTAAGGGGATAAAGAAAATAAATGTACCTATAATGGAAACCGGTATGGCAAGTATCGGGATCAATGTCGCTCTCCAGCTTTGCAAAAATAGGAACACAACGATTACAACCAATATCAAGGCTTCCACCAATGTATGTACTACTTCATTGATTGAAACGTCCACAACCGAAACTGATTCAAATGGTACCACATATTGCACATCGGAAGGAAATGATTTTTTCAGTTCGTCCATGGCTTTGGTAACTCCTTCTGCCACTTCCATTGCGTTACTTCCTGGCGCCTGATAAATAAGAAGGTATGATGATCTCATGCCGTCTACAAAGTTGTTGTTGGCATAATTGTATTTCCCAAGCTCTATTCTTGCAACATCTTTCAGATACACAATAGATCCATCCTGAGGTTTGGTGCGAACTACTATATTCTGGAAATCCGATTCTTTTTCAAGCATACCATTGATCTGAATGGTATATTCAAATGCCTGATCATTTGCCTGTGGAGCGGCACCGGTAGAACCTGCTGCCACCTGCATATTTTGCTGCTGAAGCTTTGTAATTACTTCACTTGCTGTAATTCCATACTGCGCAAGTTTGTCCGGTTTTAACCAGACACGCATACTGAAGTTATCTGCTCTGCTGAAGATATCCCCTACTCCTTTCACCCTTAAGAGTGCATCTTTTATGTATATGTTTACATAGTTATCAAGGAATTTTATATCGTGTGTACCTTTAGGGGAATAAAGAGCAACGAGCATCAGAATAGAAGGATTACGCTTTCTGACTGTAAGACCAACTCTCTTTACATCATCAGGAAGCTGTGGAGTAGCAACACTCACACGGTTCTGAACATCCAGTGTTGCAATATCTACATTTGTGCCCACATCAAAGGTAACGTTCATTGTCATGCTTCCGTCACTTGTTGCATTGGTTTGAATGTATGACATCCCGGGAACACCGTTCACCTGCGACTCTATAGGAGTTGTCATGGTACGCTCAACTGTCTGAGCATCTGCTCCTGAAAAGGCTCCTGTCACCTGAACCAATGGCGGCGTAATTTCAGGATACTGACTCACCGGAAGGCTTATCAGCGTAAGTATCCCTACGATTGTGATAACAACCGAAATAACAATTGCTGTTACCGGTCTTTTAATGAATATATCTGCTATCATATATTTTCCTTTAAAACCCTAAGTTTATTTAGCGGAAGCTGTCGGCTTCTCTGTGTTGATTACCACAGCCGAACCATCACGAAGTTTCTGTACTCCGTCGACAACAATATCTTCGCCTTCTGATAGACCATCGTATATAACTATATTATGACCAATGACCGGTCCAGGTTTAATTTTACGCTGTCTTGCTGTATCCTGACTTACAACATATACAAAGAATTCTCCCATTTGCTCAGTCACTGATTTCTGAGGAATAACAGGAAGTTTCGATGCATTTTTGTTTTCAACTCTTATGTTACAGCTCATACCTGCTCTTAAATTTCTTTGACCGTTAGGAAATGTAAGTCTTACTTTTAATGTTCCTGTTTGTCTGTCTACAGCTCTGTCAAGAAAGAGAATTTTCCCTGGATGACTATAAACACTGCCATCTGGCAATACTATAGTAAATAAGGAATCATTCTTGGAAATCTTTCTTTTTTCCAGTTCAAGAAACCTGTTGATCTCCTTTTCACTGATTACAAAATCCACAGCAATAGGATCGTTGGATGAAATTGTATTGAGTCTGGTTTGTCCGCCTGTAACAAAGGCTCCCTTTTTTACAAGAGAAATACCAATTGTTCCGTCAAACGGAGCATATATAGTTGCATGTCTCAGATCGGTCTTTGCTCTTAATAATTCAGCTTCTGCAACTGCAAGCTGGTTCTCTGCATTTTCAAGATCTGTTGCAGAATATTCAAGTTTCTGCTGAGTAGCCATTCCTCTTTGTCCAAGTTCGCTATAACGCTTTGCATCATTTTTCGCTTTTTCAAGATTTGCTTTTGCAATCTTTACATTGGCTTCAGCTTGAGCATTAGACGCAGCATATTTACTTTGTTCAATTTCGTATAGCTTTTGCCCTCTTCTGACTAGCTGTCCTTCCTGGAAAGATATATCTGTTATGAAACCGCTGACCTCACTGCTTATTTCTACTTCATCCAATGCAACTACATTTCCCGGATAGAAGCTATGATAAACGGCATCTTCAAAATTTACTTTCTGCAAGTTTACAGGAACGTTTGTTGCCTGCATATTTGGAGCAGGACCTTTACATGAAAAATTCAGTATTGCTAACCCGACTAACAAAAAAGCACCTGATAATAAATTTCTATTCATATCCATTGGAGTATTCTGGTTATTTGTGTTTTCTTAAATCAATTTGTTACTTATTAAATGAGGAGCGACTAGAACTTATTTTCTGATATTCCCCATTGCTTTGTCATAATCTGCTTTTGAAAGCAAGGCTCCATATAATGCGTTATAATAACTTGTCTGAGCATCTATCAATGAGGCCTCTGCTGTCGTAACCTCTATGTTGAGAGCGATTCCATGTTCGTATTCAGCTCTCAATACCTGCAAGTTTTCTTGTGCTAGGTCAAGGTTTCTTTTCTGAATCTTTAAAGATTGCATGCTGTTCTCCAGATTTATCAATGCCTGATCTACTTCTAGGTTAATTCCTTTTTCTAGAGCAACTTTATTATTATCAATCACCTCTTCTTCTATCTTCTTTTGCTGCACTTTATAGTGCGTTGCAAAACCTGAGAATATTGGTACTTGTAATCTAAGCCCAACCGATGAATATTGATACCAGCGGCTACTTTGCGTAAGGTTTTCAATCTTGGAGGCCGAAGGTGTATATCCTGTGGAAGCAACTGCAAAGAGCCTTGGGTAATGACCTCCCCTGGTAGTCTGAAGATCTAACTTGCTTAATCTTTTTTGAGACTCAATGATAGAATATTCAATCCTGTTCGAATAATTAACTTTTTGTTTGGCTCCCAGGATTTGTTCCACCTCCAACAGTACATTTTCAGATAATGTATCTGTAAGATTTAATGGGTTTTCCTCTGGCAGGTTCATTTGATATCTTAATATGGCACGGCTTAATTCAACTGCTCTTATTGTCTTTTCCTTCTCCTCTCTCATGTTATTAAGGCTTACCTCAATTCTGCTCACGTCTATCTTTCTGGCAAGGCCAGTTTCATATCGGGCAATAGTCTCTTTGTACAAAGAATCCATCCTTTCAAGATTCTTGTGAATTGCTTTAAGTTGCTTCTCATTCACCAGCACTCCGTAATATGCCTTTGTTACATTTACAGTCATATCAATCTGTGACTTTTTAATTGTCTGATCAGCTATAACTTCCGAAGCATTTGCAGCCTTCAGCCCAGAGAAATGAGCCATATCAAATAGTACCTGAGATGCAGATACCGAAGGGACAAGTTGATTGGGTAGGGCAAGTTGCAAAGGAACAACAGCTCCGGGAGCTGCAGAGGTCATCAGTCCGATTCCACCTTCAAGGATATTTTTCTGTACCTGAAAAAAGTGATTGAAATCTGCATTTCCACTCACTTGAGGAAGCAATAAAGACCTTACCTCTCCTTTTTTAGCCGAGGTCATGTTTCTCTGTAAAACTGAATTTTTAACAGTAAAACTATTGTCCATAGAATAATCAATAGCCTCTTTTAATGAAAAAGCAGTGGGCCCATCTGATAGTGTCTGGGACCTTATACTTGTGACAATACCAATTAAAAAAAGCAAACAATAAATAACTCTCATAAAATACATACGTGCAATACGCTAATTATCAATAATATATTTGTCCGATTAATATTTTTTTCGAACATTAGACTAGTTTGGTTGATAAAATTATAAAGCAAATGTAAATTAAGTTTTCGACTATTTTACTAAATTATTCGAAAAGTTTTTAATTATTTTTGGGACTCTGGTTTTAAAAAAATGGGATGAAAAAATGAATTCTCAACATAAATGATTCAGATAAAAAGTAGAATTATTTAAGGTTTATTAAAAAGCAAGAATTGATATTATGAATCAAAAATAAGGGAAGACATGTAGGTTATAATAGACGAAAATGATAGTTTTGGCCTATTAATTTAATTAGTATATGTCAGAGGATTCTCCATTCAGAAAGGATAAGAAACAAGATCTTGAAAATCAGTTAATATATAGAAAGTCGTTATTGAAAGGGCAAACAAAAAAAATTGCTCAGGATAATATTAAACTTAAAGAGAATCTTAGACAGGTTGTGAGAAATTTTCTAAAGAAAGAAGAGGAATAGGTATAAAAAAACGAGGAAGTACCGGTTTCCCGATGACTCCCTCTTTGGCAACCTTGGATTTATTGAATATTTTTAAGAAACCATTTTTATATAACTTTCTTTTTCTCCTTCACAAACGGGACAACTATAATTATCAGGAAGCAGATTAAATGGCACACCTGGATTGATGCCGGCAACTACATCACCTATTGTCTGATTGTATATTGTAAAACAGGTTTTACACTGAAAGAGATCGATCTCAGGTTTAAGCAATCTTGTTTGAACAGGAGCCTCATCTTCTTTTTTCTTATTTAACTGCGAATAAAAAATAAGACAAAGACTTTGAAGCTTTTCAGCCAGTTCACTTTCAGAAATGCTTTCTTCAAATGATATCAATTCAGAATTGGTGGGATCAAAATCTTCTGTGTGAAATATGGAATAAGTATTTTGAGCCTCATTATAATTGAACCTGATAATGATGTTACCATAACTGTCAGCTTCCTGCGTGCTTATTCCAAAGCAAATCCCATATGTACGTATATCTTTTCTGTCAAAAATATTTACGAGTTTGTTTTTAAGCTCAAGAGCCTTAAGGTTCAGATCCGGCAATTGCCAGTGCAACTCAAGCGCAGAATGCCTGATGTTGATTCCATGCTTACCTAAAAGGACCTCCCATTTTACCCGCTCTTCATCCTTGATATCTTTTATAAGCAACGACTTCCATGTTGTCAGATTAATTTTACCAATTCTAGCTTCGTTACATATTTCACAAACATCAAGTATAAACTCAATCGGATATTCATAATTTCTCCTGTAAATCCCAAGCCAGTAAACACCTGCCATAGGGTTAAGACCTTCATAGTAAGGGATAGATCCTTTTACAATATTACATTTGCCGTCTACAGCTCTGCTATTGCTGATAACGTCTGTTGTTATCTTATTGAAAATTTCATTAAGGTCAGCAGGCTTGTTTTTATAATATAGTTCTTCGATTTTCTTTGAAAGAGGAGCTACATCATCTATATAAATTAATGCAGGCCATAATTCTCTTTGTGAAAATCCTGGAAGCTGTACATATAAAAACCAATAATTGCGGTGGTGAGAGGCAATGAAATTCAGATGCCCGGTAAAATGAGGTATCAGTCTTTGTGCAGGATCGGTTATATTGATTTTAAGCTTTGGCTGATAATCGAACTCCTCCAATACATCGAAAAAAGTATCAGCAGTTACCCAGATTGTAGATGGATATAGTCCCACACTTGCAGATGATGTTACTATATTGCTATGTTGTCCGGAAGATGATTCACATAAAAAGCTTAGCGATTTCAGATCATCTTTGAGCTTATTAGCTGTTTTGTCTGGACAGGTTAAATATATTTCCTGCCTTGAACCGAAATTAATGCCAGAGCAATTATGTTCTTTGGCACTCAAAGCAATTTTCTCAAGCTCTCCCGGAGATATGATTCCACCAGTTGTAAGTATTCTGATTACCTCTTCCATAGTTATTTTTGACAGGATTAAGTCTAGTTAATGAGCCATTGCCAACTTTTATTAAAATATAAAATCAGTAGACATAAAGTTAGATTGACGGTCTTGGGTGATGCCTCTAAACATTTCTTTATTGGCAGAAATTTCTTTTGCCGCTACCATAGCGCGGATGCTAAAGGTTCGCAGAGCGTCTACTACAGAAAGTGTACCTTCTCCTGAATCTTTTCTGCCGTTAAACGGATATACATCCGGACTACGCTGACACTGACTGTTAATGTTTACACGGCAAACCTGATTTACGAATTTATCAATAAGGCTGGCCATCTCTTCTCGATCTGTACCAAACAGACTTACTTGTTGTCCATAATTTGACTCCACCATGTATTGTATTACTTCTTCTATCTTTTCGAAGGAAACTATCGGTACCACCGGACCAAACTGTTCTTCATGATAAAGTTTCATATCCTTTGTAACAGGATACACAGCTGCCGGTGCATAGAAAGTTTGATGGACAGTTGCTCCTCCTTCGTTGATGATGGAAGCACCCTTAGAAATTGCGTCTTCAATCAGTTCATTAAGAAATGTAGGTTTTTCTGGTTCTGGTAAAGGAGTGATCTGAACATCTTTTTCCCATGGCATTCCCCATTTCAGTTTTCCCAGTGCTTCCGTAAACTTATAGTTAAACTCATCTACCACAGATTTGTGAATAAACAGAATTTTCAATGCAGTGCATCTCTGTCCGTTATAAGATAAGGATCCAAGAATACATTCATTAACTGCGAGATCTATATCGGCATGGTCTAAAACGATTGCAGGATTTTTTGCTTCCAGTGCAAGAACCGAGCGAAGTCTGTTTGGCTTTGGATGCTGCATCTTTAAGATATTAGCAGATTTGCTCGTTCCGATAAAAGCAAGTACATTGATTTTGCCGGTTTTCATCAATGGCCCAACTGTTTCACGGCCTCTGCCAAAAACTATATTGATAACTCCTTTGGGGAATGAATTCTTAAAGGCTTCCAAAAGTGGTCTGTGCAACAATACTCCTATCTTGGCAGGTTTAAATAAAACCGTATTCCCCATTAACAACGCCGGAATAAGAGTGGTAAAAGTTTCATTTAACGGATAGTTAAATGGCCCCATACACAATACAACACCAAGCGGGCACCTTCTGATTTTGCCAATGATTCCCTGTTCAAATTCATATTGAGCAGAATCTCTGTCTAGATTTTTGTAAGCATCAATTGTGTCAATGATATATTCTACTGTACGATCAAATTCTTTTTCTGAATCCTTTAAAGTCTTGCCTATTTCCCACATGAGTGTTTTTACAACAAGTGCTCTTTGACCTTTCATTGCAACCACGAATTTTTCCATGGCTTTGATTCTGTCTTCGACTGCCATCGTTGGCCACTCCCCGGTACCATTATTATATGCAAGGTATGCAGCATCAAGTGCTTCCAGCGCTTCCTTTTCGGTAAGTAATGGAGATGTGCCTAAAAGTTTTTTAACAGGACCATTATCAGTATCAAGGCAAACTGGAGAAAAAATATCCTGCATTCGGCCATTCCAATGACGGATCTCCCCATTTATGAGGTACTCTGTATGACCTATTGGTGATCCATAAGAGTATTGGGCAGGGATTTCTTCTTCAATTGGAAATAACGTTTCCAGATTCCACCAGATCAGATCTTTAGTTGTCATAGAATATTTCTGTTTTGTTTCTGATAATGTCTTTAAACAAACATAAATAAAAAAAATAAAAATAAGTAGTATTACTTACTTTTTTTGAAGATAAATTATATTTAGCATTAAATGTTAACATAAAATATTAAAAAGTATACATTTTATCCTAAGGTGCCTTTTAAAAACAGGTTATTTTATTAAAAAAGTATGATATTTTTAATTAATTAGTCTAAATATTATTAAGATAATCTGTTTAGACATCTTTTGCAATGATATTGTTATATCTAATTAAATTCCTTGTAAACAATATGTTAATTTCTGAGTAAATTCTTTTAGTAAAATCATTACATACGTAATAATACGTATAATTAGACCGTAAAATAAAATGATTTAGCAAATAAAAAAAGCTACCCAAAATTCAGGTAGCTTTTATTTATTAATTAACAACTAAACAATTCAAGCTCAATCAAGCATTTACCATTGAAAATCCTGTTAATCATTAAATCAATTACTTGATTAAACCTCTGAAGGGTTGATTAATACTGATATTTTCTGAATGCTTAATCCCTTTTAGGCTTTCACAAGCGAACCTTCGAGGATTGCCTTGACCTCAGGCTTGCAACTGCCACATCCCATTCCTGCTCCAGTAGTTTTACATAAGTCTGAAAAGTCTTTACACCCTTTTCTGATTGCAGTTTCGATATTGCCCTCTCCAACATTATTACAAGAACAAACAAGCTTACCTATGACTGGTTCAGCTCCCCCACCTTTTCCTCTAAGCAATTCTGTCCTTTTGTCAGATAATTCAGTTTGGTTTTGAATAAGTTCTTTAAACTCCAGAAACTCTGATTTATCTCCAAGTAAAATAGCTCCGACAAGTTTATCTTCATGGACGATACATTTTTTGTAATATCTCTGAGCCTGATCCAGAAAGGTTATTTCTTCATATTCATCTTTCCTGTCGTATGGTACTTCTGACAGACCTAGTGAGCAAAGCGCCAACCCTTCCATTTTTAATATGTTCATTGAAAGAGTTCCTTTGTAATAACTCAGCATATCTCCATTGAGATATCTGGCAATCACTTCGGCCTGCTCTTCTGCAGCTGCTGTAATTCCATAGAGATTATTATTAAACTCTGCCAGCTCTCCCATGGCAAATATATTCGGATCACTAGTCTGAAGGTATTCATTTACGACAACCCCTCTTTTAGCTTCCAAACCTGCCTGTTTAGGTATCTCAATGTTCGGACTTGTTCCGATAGCAAATACAACAGCTTTACATTCAAGCGTACGTCCACTTACCAGCTTTATTCCGGTAAGTTTTTCTCTTCCGGTAAAATACTTAACCTGATCATTGTAGAGTATTTCAACTCCTCTGTCTGTAACTTCCTCGTGCAGCAGTATACTGGCAGTCTCATCCAATTGCCTGTCCATTAGTCTGGAAGAACGTTGCAGTACTGTAACTTCGATACCTATATCTCTCAAAGATGCAGATAACTCCAGGCCAAGCAAACCAGCTCCAACGATCACAACATGATCCCCGGGAGCAGTATATTCTTTCAGTTTGTCTGCATCATGACGGGTTCTCATAGAAAATATACCTTCAAAGCTCAGGTCAATATCTTTTGGGAGAAAAGGCCTGCTTCCCATTCCTAGTATTAGAATATCATAACTATGAACTTCACCCTTCTCATCAGTAACGGTTTTATTTTCCTTATCAATGGAGGCTATACCATTACCTTGATGTAATTTAATTCCAAGCCCTTCACTCTCCTCGCATGTAAGCTTTACAAGTTTGTGCCATGGCAGTGCTCCACTGATATAGTCCGGAAGCATTACCCTGTTATAAAAAGGAAATATCTCTTTGCTGAAAACATGAATTTCATCTGTTGTATTTATTTCCCGATAATAACTTACAAACTTGCATGCGCCTGCACCTGCACCTATTACTATAATTTTCTGTTTAGGCTTTTGGTATTTTACTACTTCTACTGCAGAAAATTTAAAATCCGGTTCTTTGGATATTGGATCTATTAATGATCCCGTAAGGTTATTGGCTCTGGCAAAGCTTCTGTTCAGGATGCGCCCCCAATGCATTGGAAGGAAGACAACACCAGATTTTATATCCTGAGTTATCTTGGCATTTACTCTGACGCTACCTCTCTCATTGTTAATTAATACAGGATCTCCGTTTTTTATACCTCTGATCTCTGCATCGAGCGGGTGAATCTCAACAAAAGGACTGTCAATATGCTTCTTGAGTTTATTAACCTTACCGGTTTTAGTCATGGTATGCCACTGGTCACGAATCCTTCCTGTAGTAAGGATTAGCGGTAATTCAGAAGTGATAGCTTCAGAGTTGTTGTCATCCGGCACCGCATGAATTTTAGCTCTTTTATTAGGAGTATAAAACTGTTTATCGGTAAATAATCTTGGAGTTCCTTCCGAATCAGGTGAGGGAACAGGCCATTGCATAGATCCTTTTTCTTTTAACTTTTCATGACTAAGGCCACTGATATCAATATTGGTACCCTTAGTTAACTTGCAATGTTCAGCATAAATATCGGCAGGGCCATTATAATTAAAGGCTTCCCCATACCCCATTTTTTTTGCTAGCCTAATAAGGATTTCAGAATCAGGAATAGCTTCCCCCGGAGCCTCTGTGATTTTATTTAGATAGCTTATACGACGATCGGAATTAGTCATAGTACCGGACTTTTCAGTCCAGCCTGCTGCAGGAAGAACAAGATCAGCGAATTTTGCAGTATCTGATGTGTTAAAGACATCCTGAACTACTACAAACTTGGCATTTTTTAAACCTTCTTCAACGATATTTGAATTCGGAAGACTTACCAGTGGATTTGTACACATAATCCAGATGGCTTTCATTTTTCCACTTTTTAAGGATTCAAACATTTCAGTTGCAGATAGCCCTGGTTTGTCAGGGACAGAAGGTACTCCCCAGAAGTCTGCAATTTCTTTTCTGTGTTCTGGATTTTTCATATCTCTGTGAGCAGATAACAGATTGCTTAATCCTCCAACTTCGCGACCTCCCATGGCATTTGGCTGCCCTGTAAGAGAAAAAGGGCCTGAACCAGGTTTCCCGATTTGGCCTGTAATCAGACTTAAGTTTAATAAGCTTAAATTCTTATTAACTCCAACAACGCTTTGATTTAAGCCCATAGCCCACATTGTAATAAAGCCTTCAGCCCTGCCAATATATTCTATAGCCCAGCGAATATCATCCAGTTTAACTCCACAAATGTTAGCAGCTTCTTTAAGAGAGCGTTTCATTACCTGCTCTTTGTAAGCTTCAAACCCATCAGTGTGGTTTATGATAAAATCGATATCTATTCTTTCTCTTTCTATTAGTCCTCTTCCTATCGCATTATATAGGACGATGTCAGTTCCTGGATTGATCTGCAGATGGATGTCAGCCATGGAGGCTGTCTGGGTCTTCCTTGGATCTACAACTATAATTTTGGTGTTGGGATTTTGAGCTTTGTGAGCTTCGAGTCTTCTAAAAATAATCGGATGGCACCAGGCTGGATTTGCGCCAGTTATCAAAAAAGTATCCGCCAGTTCAATGTCATCATAGCTTACAGGTACTGAATCTTCTCCAAGTGCAAGTTTGTATCCGGCAACAGCTGAGCTCATGCATAATCTTGAGTTTGTGTCTATGTTGTTGGTTCCCCAAAATCCCTTTACCAGTTTATTCGCAACATAATATTCCTCAGTCAGCATCTGGCCTGAAGCATAGAGTCCAACGGAGTCCGGACCATATTTTTGGATAAAATTTTTGAAGACTGCGGCAGCTCTATCCAATGCACTATCCCATGAAACTCTTTGCATCTGGTCTCCCCTGCTGTAGCGCATCATCGGATACTGCAATCTGTCACTTTTATCATTTACCGTGTAGTGAAGATTCATTCCTTTGGAACAAAGCATTCCCTTACTTCCGGGATGATCTGGATTACCTTTTACATTGATCTTTCCCTTTTTATCTTTTTCAACTATGATACCACAACCAACTCCGCAATATGAGCAAGTAGATTTTAAACTTTCTTTATGGTTTGATGACATAGTATTACAATTTTAAATTACAAAACTCAGCTTGTTTTACATTTCTGGTATTATACTTACTACATTGATGGAGAAAAATAGTTAAATTTAGATTTTGTACTTAAAATTTAAACCTATTTTTCGATTTTTTATATCATTTTAGCCTTAAATACCTCACAAATCAAACATAGTGAAAAATGAATTAAAAAGTAAGTAAAACTACTTATTTTTTTAGATTAAAAATAAGTAGACTAAAAAATAGCTTTTATTGAATTATTCTAATATAAAGTGTTTGAAATTTACTTCTGGATAGATAAAAATAGAATTTTAAGGCAATTTGAAACGGTAGTCAGAGCTTTAACTTACACTTAGTACAAGAAAGTAAGAATAAAGAACTGGTTTGTATGGAAATAAGTTTTTTAGCTTAAAAAATAAGTCATCCTAATTTAAAGAGACCTCAATTAATCTCTGACTGCATCAAAAAAATGGACATTTACAGTAAAAGTCAGTATAATTAATTGATCATTCGAAGATGAATGTGGCCAAGCAGAACTTAAAAATTTATTTTAAACATTGCTCCCATTTTAATAAATGTATAAATACAAATCTCTTTTTCGGGTATACTTGGGTGAAACAATGAACTTCAATTTCAAATTTTTACTTAAAAACTTTAATATTCAATAGAAATATCCCCTCCAGGCTCATCAATTTTATAAATTAAGGTAAATATTACTGTTCCTTCAAAAACACCATTCCCTTTCCAACTTTATCCTTTGCTATATCAGAAATTGTAAATGCAACAAAATCATCTTTGACACCAATTTCTGTTCCGTTGGGTTTTCCAAATACTTCCATTTGTTGTATGATCAGGAGTTTATCAATATTATCAACTTTTGCAACAAGTTTTTCGCTCTTTTTTATGTTTCCGCTTTTAATTTGACCACTTACCACGAGTCTTCCGTCTGAAAGCTGAAAAACATCTTCTGTAATGAAGACAAATATTTCAGGTTTGGAATTTTTAACAGAGGAGAAGGAAAATTGCAGGAATATGACTAGTGTTTTAAGAATCCCTTTCATAAAATTAAATTGAGGTAATGGTTATAATGAATTGGATCTTAAGTTACAGAAAAGAACTGTTTCCCAGAGGTGATTTCCCAGATTTCATCAAATCAAAGTCTCCCACTTCAATCTTCCAGTTCTTCACAAAAGAACTCAGCCTGCTTCATTTTAAGAATAATTTCTTCTGCAGACAAAGAGTCACATTCTATTCTCAGGACTTTGTCCCGATCATCCATGTCAACTGTCCAGCTGATCTTATCATTGAATTCAATTAATGCTTCATGTATCATTTCCTGATAGGTTAAAACTTTCTTGTCTGTTTTGAAAACTAATACGTTCTTAAATTGCTCTCTCATAATATTAAATTCCGGCTTCATGTATCATTGATTGTTACAGTTTAGAAAGCCTTTTGGATTACAGGCATTTCCAGAAAACTCTCAAGGCTTTTAAGTTCTTCTTTTATAGCAGATTGCTTTATCTTGCTGAGATTATCAAAGAGTTGGATATCCAGGATCACATTTCCTTTGGACAATATTTTTTTCCATACTCCGACAACTCTTCCATTTACAATAACTGTAGGATAAAATAAACCATTTACAGTAATGACTTTCCTATTGTGCTCAGCATCCAAAAACAGCTCTCTGTTTTTATACCCTAAAATATATTCATCAAATGCCGGAAGCAGCAATACTTTATTGGGGATAGGATTTATCTTAAGATTACTAAAGTACCAATATTCTGATTGGTTGAATATTTCTTTGGTCATGCTGGATAGTATAGATTCAAAAGCATTTTTTGCATCAGCATTCGATAAACCAGACCAGTTTACAAAATCAGCAAATGTTGCAGGGCCATGGCTTTGAAAATATTTTTTTGCCAGTTCGTATAAAGCTTCTTTTCGTTCAAGGATTTTAGCTTCAGGAGCCCAGGAATCAAGCAGTGTAAAGGTAATCTCATTATCTTTCATCGGCCCCTGGCAAATAATTTTTTGAAGCGATGCACGGTTAATAAGATATACACCTCTGTTTTCTTCAGGAGATAGTCCATTCTTTATAAGTAATGCATAGAGTTCTTGTCTCGTCAGATATATACCATCGAGTTCTTTGGAAAATATATTAAATGCTTTTGAAAATGATTTTTCATCAAGGCTGACACTGTGATACTGTTTATGCATTCGAGTTATAACCGCAGGGCCCGCCAGGTCAAGTATCCACTTTATATCTTTTGAAGAAACAAGGTGTAAAGTACCTCTCAATGCCGAAGTTCTTATAATTGATCCGTCATTAATACAATTAATAATATCGGATTCAGACGAATTGGGTAAACGTATTCCAATTGCCAGTTTAGATGCAGGAAAATCCTGAGACTGAATGACACATGATTTACGCACAACTTCCTCGCAAGATGTATTACTACTATTCACCAAACCGTGGTTGATAAGTCTATAGTTTAAAATTTCAGAAGGTGTCATGATTTTGATTTGATTATTTTCAAATAGCAGCTTATCAATACAAATAAATAGAGAATGACTGACAACAGTGTGTCAGTAGGAATAAAAAAAGCATCAGATTCTTACAAAAAGAATCTGATGCTATGATATTTTTAATTGAAGTGTTCTCTTTAAGCTTTGAATTTTACAAGAGTTACGTGGTCTCCTCCCTTCTCACGTGCTTCATCTGTTGCGCTTTCCACTTCTTTATATTTCCGAAGAAATGACCTAACTGTATCTTTCAATATTCCACTTCCTCTACCATGCACAATGCGAGCTTCGGGTAAACCCAAGAGAAGAGCATCATCAACCCAGTTTGTTAACAATGTAATTACATCTTCTTTGGCTTTGCCTCTGACATCAAGTTCAAACTGAAAATGTAATAACTTTTCTTTTGTGTCAATTTTAACGTTCCCTGAATTTTCAGGTGCAGATTTGATGGTTTCAGGAGGTGGTTGTGAAAAGGTAACTTTGTTTTTCTTAACAGTCATTTTCATAATGCCCATAGCAACTTCAAGATCGTTGCCTTTGACAGAAAGGACTTCTACTACGGTGTCCTGACCATTGATTTTTACAAAGTCTCCAGGTTTAATTTCGCTCATAGCTATAAAAATCTATTTTTAATAAAGTCAAAAATAGAATTTCCATTTGCATTATCAAGAGCAGAAGTATGATTTTTTGAATTAATTTAGTCCCCAAAAAATGATAAATTGCCTTACTTACCAGTATAAGATAATTTATTTAATTAATTCAAAATTAGAAATAACAGGAATCGGCAATACCGATGGAGTTGTGCCTTAGTATCTCTGATTGACACAATTTGAAGTTAAAAAAATAATCAGATGATAATTCAAAACTTTGATAGAATTAAGCTGCTCCTAATCTCAATGGTCTGAATGTTTCGTAACAATTCCTGATTTTTCTGACAGTACTATTAAAGAAATGTTTCTGGACAATATATGTAAGAGCATTAATTGTGAATGAGGAAAACAAGAAATAATTGGCTCCCATTTTACTTGCTCTGCTTTTTTCTTCGTTAGAAAGATGCTCGTTCAATATAACTATAATTACATTTTCCTTTTCAAGTCTTGAAGCATGCGCATAATCTTTTAAGAAATCCCATCCATCCACAATTGGAGTGTCCATGTCTAGCAATACCAATACTTTTGATTCTTTTAACTTTCTGCCCAAATGAAGGTGGTCTAGAAATAAGAATGCATGTCCTCCATTAAGAGCCATTTTAACTTGGTCGGCCATTCCAGAGGATTCAATGGAAGATTTTATGCGACTAGTGAAGTCGCTGTTTTTGCCTACAATAATTACCTGGTCAATTTTTTGCATAACGGTATTGGAAGGTTTCAATGTATTTTTACGAAATAAACTAAAGTATAGTTACATAGGGAAATTCGATAAAGAGGTAAAATTAATGGATAAGAGTCAAAATTAACAAGTTTTAATTTGATTTTAATGAAGAATATATATGATTTTAGAAAGAATTTTAACTAATAATCCTGTTTTTATTCAATTTTGTCGGAGCAAGGTAAATTATTTAAAGAAAAAATACAATTGAACTTCAGTTTGTTATCGGTAAAAGTGGAATAAATATCCTTGTCGAAATCCAAAAAAAATACCTGAAAGATAGCTTTCAGGTATTGTAACTTAAGGTCCGATTTACCCCTTATTTTTTAATAGCCTTGTTTAATTCATTGATTAGCACATCAAGTTGTTGCTTGTCACTCGGGTCTTCTGCTTTTGCTATTGCTTTTTGTGCATGATCCAGGGATTTCTTGAATAACTCATCGATTTCAGCTTCAAGAGCTTTACCTTCTTTCTGATAAGCTCCTACGCTAAGGGTACCAAGTTTCTGGTGTTTTTCCTTTCCTGTATTATAATAGATAACAGCAGTGTTAAAATTGGCTATCAGATCATTTGGGGCAATGGCTAATACCTTACCATAAGTCTGCAAAGCTTTATCTGTATCAGTTTTGCCATATAATACTGCAAGCTGATTAAGAAGATTTATATCATTAGGGTTATTCTTAACCAGATTTTCAATAGAAGCAGTAGCTTCTGAATCTTTACCTGTTTGTAAGTAAAGATTTTTTTGAAGTTCCAGTATGGTTTTGTTATTTGGAAAATCAACAAGACCTTTTTTGGCAGTTGCAAGAGCCTTTTCAGGACTTTTTTCTATTTCGTTTTCAATTGTAATCTGGTAATAATAAAGAACAGGGCTTTTATAGTTGAGAGAATTAAGTTTAACCACACTGTTTTTAATGACATTCATGTCGTGTACTTGTTCTGCTGCATAAATTGCATTAATGTAAGCAAGAGTGTCTGCAGGTTTAATCTTCTGGGCAGTTTCAAAACTTGTGATTGCCTGTTTATAGTTACTGGCCTCATATTCTGAAAAGCCTTTATTTATAAACAAGCCCCAGATTTCCTGTAGTTTTGCTGAAGACATTTTTGAATATTCGCCTTTAGAAGGATCCAACTCTACAGCTTTATTGTATGATTCATAGGAAGTCTGAAGTGCCTCTGGTGCAGCCGATTTTACTTCCGGTTTTTGGTTCATTGCTATATCCTGGTATATTAACCCTTTGTAATACCAGGTTTTTGCATTTGCTTTAGTTTTTTCGTGTTGACTAGCTTCGTCAATTTCCTGTTTTGCTTTTATCAAATCTCCATCTTTATGATAAAGGATTGCATTGGTAACAGCAGAGTTCTGAGCAACTCCGATTAGAGAAGAGCCTGTTAATATGATACTAAATAAGATTCTTTTCATAGCTAAATCAATTCTTTAGATTTAAATAGTTAAAAAACTGTTTATGTGTGACTTACAAAAAAAAGCCGGAATATAATTCCGGCATTTGTAAATATCAATTATCCATTATTCATTATCATTATCATTATCATTGTCATCATCCTCTTCTTCTTCAGACTGAGACTCTTCAGTAGCATCAGCATTTGGAAGTTCAGAATCTACATCAGGAAGTTCAGATTCGATTTCCAGGATTTCAGATGCTATAGCATCGGTCGTTTCTGGCGAAATTTCGGTTGGGCCAAGGTTTTCAATTTTCGCAACAGATGCTATTTCATCTGTTTCACTTAGCTTTATTAAACGAACTCCTTGGGTAGCTCTTCCGACAATTCTAAGTGCAGCAACTGGCATTCTTATTATAATTCCGGATTTATTGATGATCATCAGTTCATCTTTATCCGAAACATCCATTATTGCTACTAATTTCCCTGTTTTTTCAGTAATGTTTAGAGTTTTAACTCCTTTTCCTCCTCTGTTGGTAACTCTATAGTCGTCGATATCAGAACGTTTTCCATATCCTTTTTCTGATACAACAAGAAGGTTATTATCAGAGCAGCTCAGACAAACCATACCAATTACCTTGTCTTCGTCGTCAGCCAAAGTTACGCCTCTCACTCCTGCTGCATTTCTACCCATTGGACGAACATGTTCTTCATTAAATCTGATTGCTCTACCAGATTTAAGGGCTATAACAATTTCATTATTACCATTGGTAAGCCTTACATTTAAAAGTTTATCGCCTTCGTTTATTGTAATAGCCTGTATACCATTGGATCTAGGTCGGGAGAATGCTTCAAGGGAAGTTTTCTTTATGGTTCCATTTTCTGTAACCATTATGATAAAGTTATTATTAATATAATCGACATCAACCAACGTTTTTATATTAATAATCGCTCGTACTTTGTCTTCTTTCTCTACATTGATAAGATTCTGAATTGGTCGACCTTTCGATGTTTTACTTCCTTCAGGTATTCCATAAACTTTTTGCCAGAAGACTTTTCCTGAATCTGTAAAAATCAGAAGGTAATTGTGCATCGTTGCAATAAAAAGATGTTCCGTAAAATCATCTTCTTTTGAAACAGCTCCCCTTGATCCGACTCCACCCCTGGCCTGTGAACGATATTCTGTTAATGGTGTACGCTTAATATAACCTTCGTGTGAAATTGTAATAACCATTTCATCATCCGCGATAATATCTTCTATGTCAATATCATCTGCAGAATGTACGATTTGAGTTCTCCTTTCATCACCATAACGCTCTTTCATTTCAAGAGACTCGTCTTTGATGATTTGCATTCTGAGCTCCTGGCTATTAAGAATTTCATTTAACCTTGCAATTAAAGCCATAACTTCTTCGTATTCCTTAACGATTTTGTCACGCTCCATGCCTGTTAAACGCTGAAGTCTTAATTCAAGGACAGCTTTAGCCTGAATTTCAGACATTCCGAAGTTTTCCATCAAACCTTTTTTAGCTTCTTCAGGATCTCTGGAGTTTCTGATCAACTTTATTACCTCATCAAGGTGATCCAGGGCAATCAGATATCCTTGTAAAATATGTGCACGTTTTTCAGCTTCTTCCAGTTCAAACTTCGTTCTTCTGACTATCACTTCATGACGATGATCCACAAAGTGTCTGATCATGTCTTTCAGATTTACTGTCATTGGCCTGCCATTGACAAGAGCAACGTTGTTTACCCCGAAAGATGATTGAAGTTGAGTGTATTTATAGAGATTATTTAAAACGATACTTGGAATAGCATCTTTTTTCAATTCATATACGATGCGAAGCCCTTCTCTATCTGATTCGTCTCTGATATCAGAAATTCCTTCGATTTTCTTTTCATTAATCAATTGTGCCGTTTTTTCCACCATTGAGGCCTTGTTGACCATATATGGAATATCGTGGACAACAATCATATCTCTTCCTGTAGGAGTATTTTCAAAAGTGGCATTTGCTCGCACTACAACTCTTCCACGACCAGTTTCAAATGCCGATTTTACTCCTTGATAACCATAAATGGTTCCTCCTGTTGGAAAATCCGGAGCTTTTACAAATTCCATCAGCTCCTCAATTGTGATGTCATTGTTATCAATATATGCACAAACACCATCCACAACTTCACGTAGATTATGTGGCGCCATATTGGTAGCCATACCAACAGCGATACCGGAAGTTCCGTTAATCAAAAGATTTGGCACCTTTGAAGGAAGAACTGTGGGTTCTTCAAGGGAATCATCAAAGTTGGGTTGAAAATCTACTGTATTCTTGTTTATATCAGAAAGCATTTCTTCGGCGATTCTCTTGAATCTAGCCTCAGTATACCTCATTGCCGCAGGAGAATCACCGTCTATAGATCCGAAGTTTCCTTGTCCATCGACCATCATATATCTCAATGACCATGGTTGTGCCATACGAACCATGGAATCATATACCGATGCGTCACCGTGAGGGTGGAATTTACCAAGTACCTCACCAACAATTCTTGCGGATTTTTTATAAGGTTTGTTCCAGTTAACACCTAATTCTGACATTCCAAAAAGCACCCTTCTGTGTACAGGTTTTAATCCGTCTCTTACGTCTGGTAATGCCCTTGAAATGATAACCGACATCGAATAATCGATGTAAGCTCCCCTCATTTCATCTTCAATGTTAATAGGAATTATGTTTTCGCCTTCAGCCATAGATATTATAAATGGAAATTAGGATTTTTTAATGTAGCAAGATAAGTATTTTTAGTGAATGGCCACAATTTGGCATCCTAAATTTGGCTTTTATTTATACACATTCAGATCTTCTTCTTTCTGTTTTTTTGATAATGGAACCAATATGCAATCACTACTTTAAGTAAATAAACGATATGTATTGGTTATTAGCACAATACAACACAATAGTTTTTCAAGATTTTCAATTTGATTATACTGAAGGTAAGCCTAGCCCCAAATTTTAAATGGAACAAATACCTTCTGGTTTATGCTTTTTATATATGTAGAAAGGAACAGTCTGAAATTTCTGAAGAACAGAATTTTATAAGATTTAAGTTGAATGCAAAATATAATAAAATGGAGGCTTTGATTGATCTGGACAAGCATTTATATGATCCTTCTATAGAGGAAGTTAGACTGGTAGAAGTACCTGATTTTAATTATTTCACTCTTTATGGAGAAGGTCCGGCGATATTTGATATGCATTTTTTGCAAGCAGCATTAACTCTATTCAAAGTTGATGAATATGCTAGAAAAATTTTATCTGCCAAGACTCCAATGGTTAATATTTGTGCGAATGGAATCACTCCTGTTGAAGTTTTGTGGTGGAAAGATGATAGACCATTTGATTTTAACATGGATACAATTTGGAAATGGGCAATTATGATCAATGAGCCAGCATTAATCAACGAAGACATTCTTGGCTTGTCACAGAAAATGGTTTTGGAAGAGAACCCAGAATGGTCTTTTACCCAGTCTATTACATTAAATCGCCTTTCTGAGGGCTTGAGTTTGCAGACATCATTTAAAGGTGGCCGAACAGAAGGAAAAAAATCTCTAGAAAAGGTCCGTTCTTTTGCAAAAAGTAAAAATCTGGAATTCATTGGTAAATACCATGAAATATATTTTGAAAATCCGGAAGACTTAAAGTCAAATCAGTTGGTGACAATTTTAAGATTTCCTGTATCAGAAATTAAAATATCTCAAATAATTTAATAGTTGGCTATGACACAATTACTGGAATCCCCAAAAACCTCTTACCTTCTTGAAGGAAGCCTTGAGGTCTTACATCAACAGACCAGAGAATGGTTAAGTGAAATGGATTTGTGGAAGGATGAGATACGTTTTTTTAAGAATCTGATCAATAAGCAACTTCTGAAAGTGAGATCAGAAGATGATAAGGAGGAGTTGAGAGATTATGAAAAAATTCTAAGTAAAATGCATAATGACTGGCTGGAACATCTTTTCATGCAAACCCAAGCTCATGAAATGTATTTGGCTGGAATAATGCAAAACCGCCCCAAAGACTATGATGAAGCATATAGAGAAAGGCATCGAGACCTTACTGAAAAAGTTGACGGTTTTTATAAGGAAATGAAAAGCATTAAAAGCGAATTATTTGAATTCATAGAAAAGCTTTGATAATGATGTAGTTAAACAGTGCATCATTAAAATTTTTCATAACAATTTACCTGATCCTCAGTTTGGTAATCACAGCCGGACTGAGGATATTATTTTTTAATAAATTCACCGGTTAATTTATTTTTGTTAAACTATTTGGAACAAAATTTCCAGTAGCATATATTTGTAATGCGATCACCTACCGTGTGTAGTTGATTTATAAAGAAGAAGGGAGAGAATAGGCTCTGAGAACTTCTAGCAACCTGCCACCAAAAATGTAAGGTGCTAAATCCTAGTTTCGATTTTCGGAACACATATAAATTAACACTTATGAATACAGCCCAATTTAGAGATTCAAAAGAAAAAGTAACTAAAGGACAAGGTTCTTCAGTAAACTTTCGTTTTGCCATTACGTTAAATGCATATAACAACAGTTATTGTTGTTGTAAGCTTTCGTAGTTGGCTTTGGCTAATTTCCTGTAGTAACAGGTTTAAATCAATCCTTTAACAATTTAACCCTTAATGCCATGACAAAAACTATTTCTATTAATTTTAAGACGTTGGCACTCACAGCTGGAATTTCTAATTCTCAAAATAACGAAGTTTGCAATCCTGTATATTCAGTTAATCTGTATCATTTTAACGAAACACCTGGATTGACTTACGAAACCTATCTGACAATTTCAGAAATGGTTAATTATAAATGTGACCAGGCGGTGGCTGGTCAATCTCCGCTAAAACAATGCACCTGGAATCTGAATTAATTCCTGGTTTTTAGATAAATTTGAGGGCTGCTTCATATAAATTGAAGCAGCCCTTCGTTTTTATTCGGTTTAACCTTAAAATGAAAATTAAAATATCGAAACCATTTAAAAGTACACCCAACATTAACCTTTCACGAAAATTCAGAATTGCCAAATATGTCATGTACCGGGAAACCATGTTGCATAAGAGTGATCTTTTATGGACTTTCCTTGGATCGTTTTGCGGAATAGGACTTATTGGTCTCATCAACAGCCAGATATTCGAAGTTCAGGATCATATATTTTTAATAGGATCTTTCGGAGCTTCTGCCGTATTATTATATGGAGTATCTAACAGCCCTTTATCTCAGCCAAGGAATCTGTTTGGAGGTCATATACTTTCAGCACTTGTAGGGGTGACTGTGGCTCAATTATTACCAGACACGCTTTGGTTCTCATCTACTCTGGCAGTTTCACTTAGTATCATGGTAATGCAAATGACCAAAACTCTGCATCCTCCCGGAGGTGCAACTGCTCTGATTGCTAATATTGGCTCTGCTAAAATAAAAGCTTTGGGATACTGGTATGTGGTCTCTCCTGTCGCCACCGGAGTTATTATTCTATTTGCAATTGCGATGGTATTTAACAACCTTTCAGGACGCAAATATCCCGTGAATAAAGGTGGAAAGCGGAAAGCTAAAAGTCCAAAGTTAAAAATTGAAAGTGAAAAGTTAAAAGAAGTCGTTATTGAGGAAAAGTATGAGACTGTTTAATAAGCTGAATGTGGAAAGGTAAAAGCTAAAAGTTACGATGCTTTTACCTTTCCGCTTTCTGCTTTATGAAACAAAACCTCCATCTATTGTAAGTACTGATCCACTTATATACGAACTTTCTTCTGATGCAAGAAATATATAGGCGTTTGAAACATCTTCAGGCTTACCCAGTCTCCCTACCGGGATTTTATCTTTAATACTTCTAACGATTTTTTCCGGTACATTTTTCAGAGATTCGGTTTCGATAAAGCCAGGAGCAACTGCATTTACAGTAATTCCGTGTCTACTTAATTCTCTTGCCCATACTTTAGTAATACCCACTAGTCCTGATTTGGCTGCAGCGTAATTTGCCTGACCGAAATTACTATAAATACCTACCAATGACGATGTATTAATGATGCGGCCGAATTGTTTTTGAACCATATAAGGAGCAATAGCTTTGGTACAGTTAAAAACACCTGTGAGATTCAGGTCTATAACTTGTTGCCATTGTTCAATGCTCATATTCATCGAAGCAGCGTCCCTGGTGATGCCAGCGTTGTTAATGAGAATATCAATTTGTCCTCTTGATGCAAAAACACTTCTTGCAGCCTCTTCTACTTGAGCAAAACGAGTTGTGTCCACTTCCATAAAGGTCACATCCTCCATTCCATTTGCTTTTATTTCCTTAAGGGTTTCATTACCCTTTTCAATATCTATATCCCAAATAATAACAGATGAACCTTCGGATGAAAATCTATCTACAGTCTTCTTGCCAATACCCTGGGCTCCTCCGGTAATAATACTAACTTTTCCTTCTAGCTTCTTCACACACCGAAAAATTTATAATAAAATATAAAGCTTAAATACAGAAAAAATAAGTGAAATAGAAAGAGGAATATGATATAGTTATTAACAGCTTCAGGACATTAATAAGCCTAATCCAAACAGTATTACAAAGGCTAACGTTGAAAGAGCCATGAGTTTTAATTGAGGATCAATTTTTTCTGATTCATTTTCTTTGGTAACTTTTATTCCGGTTATTAATATCAGAGGGAAACTTAATAAGAACAGCCACTTTCCTACTGAATGGTTTTCATTTAGAAGAATGTATGTAAATGCTGAGCCGAAACCTCCTATAAGTAGAAACCAGTGATAAATTTTAGCTTTTCCTTTACCTAACCTTACTGGAATAGAATATTTTCCTGCAAGCTTATCGGATTCTATATCACGTATGTTATTGATGTTTAATACAGCTGCTGAGAAAAAGCCGCAGGCAAAAGCAGGCAATAATATTTTATAATCCAATGTATGTGTATGCAGATAATAACAACCTCCGACACCAACAAGTCCAAAGAATAGAAATACAGAAATGTCTCCCAGACCTGCATAACCATAAGGATTTTTTCCTGCTGTATATTTAATGGCTGCTACAATTGACAGGATACCTAATATCAGGAAAAAGCCAAATGTACCCAACGAGGAAAATGAAATAGCATTTACCAAAAGAATTACGCCACTAAATAATGAAAGAGATCCAAAAAGATACATTCCTTTTTTCATTGTTTCCGGTGATATTTTACCCGATTGTACAGCTCTTTGAGGCCCTTTTCTGAAGACACTATCAGCACCATTTTGGGAGTCTCCATAATCATTAGCCAGGTTTGACAATATCTGGAGGAATATTGTAGTTAAAATTGCCAAAAGACAGATTAAAAGTTTAAAGCTCCCATCATTGGCGGCAAGGAAACTGCCCATGATGATACTCGAAAGAGCCAGAGGAAGTGTCCTTAACCTAAATGCCGATACCCATGCTTTTATTGAACTCATTATTTGTTGATCGCTTCTGTAATTTCAAAACCCATAGGTGTAGATCCGGAAGGGAAAAATTTCACCAATTCACCATTTTCATTAATTAAATACTTGCAAAAATTCCATTTGGGAGCCTGATCGTTCCAGCCATTTTTATCTGCTACAGATAACCACTCAAATACAGGATGCTGTCCTTTTCCTTTTACTGTAACTTTTTCCATCATTTGAAAGGTTACACCATAATTTGCGGTGCAGAATTCCCTGATTTGGGTACTATTCCCAGGCTCCTGATTAAAGAAATCGTTAGAAGGAAATCCGAGGATTACTACTTTATCTCCATGCGTTTCGTGAAGTTTCTGAAGTTCAGCATACTGATGTGTATAGCCACACTTGGATGCAGTATTTACAATTAAAACTTTTTTCCCTCTGAATTTCGAAAAGTCTATTGAATCTCCTTCCAAAGTATAAGCCTTAAGGGAATAGAATGAAAAGAAAGCATCCTTACCATCCAAAGGTTTAGACTTTATCTGCCCACACCCAGGAAGAACATATATGAATGTTAAAGCTAAAACTACAAAAGAAAATTTAAGTGATAATTTCATAATTTACATTTTTTCAGGTACTTCTATTCCTAATAACTGCATCCCTCTATTGATTATTTTGGCTACAGCGAAAGAAAATGCTATTCTGAAGGCAAGTGCTTCTTTCTTTTCTTCTGAGAAAATTGATACCGCACCAAAGAAGTGATTATACGCTTTTGCCAGGTCAAAGATATACTGAGCTATTTCTGATGGAGCATAGTTTTTCGCTGCCTCCTCAATTTTTTCAGGAAACTTTGTCATCAGGATTATAGCCTCTCTTTCTGATGGTTGCATATTGTCCAGATTTGAAAAAGCTTCTGGTCTGAAATCTACTCCTAATTGTTTTGCCTTCCTTAAAATCGCAGAGATACGAGCGTAAGTATATTGAATAAAAGGACCTGTGTGTCCTTGAAATTCAATAGATTCCTCTGGATTGAAAAGCATTCTCTTCTTCGGATCGACTTTTAACAGAAAATACTTTAGTGCACCAAGACCAAGTTTTTTGTACAAAGCTTGAAGATCTTCCTCACTGAACCCTTCTATTTTACCCAACTCTTTGGTTCTAGCCTCTGCAGTTTCCAACATCTCTTTTACCAGATCATCTGCATCTACGACTGTTCCTTCTCTTGATTTCATCTTGCCACTTGGCAGATCTACCATTCCGTAAGAAAGATGATACACCCCATCAGCATAAGTTTTACCAAGCTTCTTCAAGATAAGCTTCAATACATTGAAATGATAATCCTGTTCATTTCCTACTACGTAGACAGATTTCTCAGCATTGTATTCCTGGAATTTAAGGTCTGCAGTTCCTAAATCCTGAGTTATATAGACAGATGTCCCATCTCCTCTTAACAAGAGCTTCTGGTCCAGTCCATCAGAAGTTAGGTCAACCCATACAGAGCCATCAGGCTTTTTAAAGAATACCTGTTTTGCAAGGCCTTCTTCCACTATGTTTTTCCCTAAAAGGTAGGTATTCGATTCATAATAAAATTTATCAAAAGTAACACCTATCGTTTTGTATGTTGCATTGAAGCCATCATACACCCAACCATTCATTTTTTCCCATAGAGCAACGACTTCTTTATCTCCTTCTTCCCATTTTAATAAAAGCTCCTGTGCTTGTTTCATTAAAGGAGCCTGCTTCTTTGCCTCTTCTTCTTCTACTCCCAGACCTTTAAGCCCATCTATTTCCTTCTTATATTCTTTGTCAAAAAGCACGTAATACTTGCCTGCAAGGTGATCACCTTTTAATCCAGAAGTTTGAGGAGTTTCTCCATTTCCCCACATCTGATAAGCCAACATGGATTTACAAATGTGAATTCCTCTGTCATTAATAAGGTTAGCTTTTACTACATCATATCCGCTGGCTTTAAGTATTTCAGAGACAGAATAACCAAGGAAATTATTTCTTAAGTGGCCGAGGTGAAGAGGCTTATTTGTATTTGGACTTGAATACTCTACCATTACCCTTTTACCATTAGAAGGTAAAACGGCAAAGTCTTCACTTAGAACGCTATTAGAAAAGATTGAAAGCCAGGTTTTATCAGAAATGACAAGATTTAAAAATCCTTTTACAACATTGAAATCAGAAACTTCCTCCAGATTATCCTTTAAAAATTTACCAATTGCCTCGCCTATTTGCTCCGGAGATTTCTTGGTTTTGGAAGTATATGGAAAAGTTACAAAAGTTAAAGCACCTTCAAATTCTTTCTTGGTCGGTTGCAATTGAATTGATTCTGCCTGATCTTCCAGGCTGAACTGACTTTTCAAAGCTTCTGATATTCCTGATTTTATCTTTTTTTCTAAATTCATTTTAAAGTTATTTTTCAGCCATTGGACGAATTCCGTATTAAGTTTTATTTGTTTGCTTCAATGGCGTTGCAAAGATTGTAATTTTATAGCAATATTGCACAAATTTTAAACAGCACTATCCGCAATTAAGAACAAATAATGGACAGATACATTGACCTGATTGAACAGACATTTTATTTTCCTACAGAAGAGTTTAAAGTAGTTGACAATGATTTGCATTTCAATGAAGTACCTTTAATGGACATAGTAAACAAATATGGTACTCCTTTAAAATTAACCTTTCTGCCGAAAATCAGCAGTCAGATTCAGAAGGCCAAAAAATTCTTCAATGAAGCAATTGCAAACAATAACTATCAGGGCAATTATGTATACTGTTATTGCACCAAATCTTCACACTTCCAGTTTGTTCTTGAAGAAGCTCTGAGAAATGATATCCATATTGAGACCTCAAGTGCTTATGATATTCCTATTGTAAAGATTCTACATAAAAAAGGCAAAATCAGCAAAGATACTTTTGTAATCTGTAATGGTTATAAAAGACCTGAATACACGCAATATATCAGTGATCTGATAAATGAAGGTTTCAAAAACTGTATTCCGATTCTGGATAACCTTGATGAGATCAATGCCTATGATGAACAGGTAACCAATCCATGTTTTGTAGGTATGAGATTAGCGGCTGATGAGGAGCCTAAATTTGAATTCTATACAAGCAGATTGGGCATCAGATACAATGATGTATTACCTCTGTATGAATCTAAAATAAAAGATAATCCGAAGTTTAAGCTTAAGATGCTTCATTTCTTTATCAATACAGGAATGAAGGATACTACATATTACTGGAGTGAATTAAGCAGATTCGTTCACAAATACTGTGAATTGAGAAAAGTTTGTCCAGACCTTGATTCCATTGATATCGGTGGTGGCTGGCCAATTAAAACTTCCGTTCACTTTGATTATGACTATGGATACATGGCCGATCAGATTGTGAAAACTATCAAAAGAATCTGCACTGAGAATCAGGTGCCGGTTCCGAATATCTTTACTGAATTTGGAAGCTTTACTGTGGGGGAAAGCGGTGCCGTGCTTTATTCAGTGCTTGGAAGCAAACTTCAGAATGATAAAGAAGAGTGGTATATGATCGACAGTTCATTTATCACTACACTGCCAGACGTATGGGGTTTGAATCAAAAGTTTATATTACTAGCTGTAAATAACTGGAACAAAGAATACGACAAAGTGAAAATTGGTGGTATTACTTGTGATAGTATGGATTATTATAATTCGGAAGCTCACCTGAACATGGTATTCCTACCAAAGCTACAAGAACAGAATAAGCAGATAATAGGATTTTTCCATACAGGTGCTTATCAGGAATCACTAGGAGGATATGGCGGAATTCAGCATTGCCTTGTGCCTGCGCCAAAACATGTGCTTATTCAGAAAGATGAAAACGGCAATTTTACAGATACCTTATTTGCTCCTGAACAAGATAAAAATGTAATGCTGAAGATTCTCGGATACGAGAGTTAAACAATCCCTGAAGGAATCTGGTTAGATTAATAATTATGGTTAGGCTAAAAAACTTGTTGGATTATGAGAAAAATACCATACTTATTCTTTGTTGCAGTTCTTTTATTATCTGCTTGCAGAAAAGAAGAAACATGCGCTACGTATTCAAAAGATACGAAAGTTAAAAAAACGAAGCAATTTACTTCAGATGAAGCTTCTATCTAAAGTAAAAGAGCCGTTCCTGCCAGGGACGGCTCTTTTTTATTCTTTTAAATCTTCATCTTAAAGTCTCCTCAACTTCTTCATAAGATTTCTAGTACAGCATTGCTATATCAAGCTCTTTTACTTGATAAGACATAATCTGAAGATTGAATTAAGAAGGTTTCAAGTACACCATTAAACTCTTCTGGATGTTCCATCATAGGCACATGACCACATTGATCTATGACGTGTAATGTTACATCACCTGGTATCAGTTTTTGAAATCTATGAGCAATATGTATAGGTGTTACTTTATCTTGTTTTCCCCAAATCAGAAGTACAGGTACATTTATTTTGTCAAGTACTGACGCAACATTGTTAGTATTAGCAGAGCGGGCCATTTTAATTACTTTAATGGTTTTCCTGACATTATTAACGACCTCGTATACTTCGTCAACTAACTGAGGGGTAGCTACTCTTTCGTTGTGAAATATATTTCTGACTTTTTCTTCCACATACTGATAAGATCCTCTCTTCGGATATGTAACACCAAGGCTATTTTCATGTAAACCTGAACTTCCGGCAAGTACAAGTCTTTCTACTTTATCAGGATGGTTAACAGTATATAGTATAGCGAGATGGCCGCCAAGAGAGTTTCCCACTAATGTTACTTTTTCCAGATTCAAGGATTGAATAAAGCTATCAAGGTAGTCAACTAATCCATCGAGACCTTCTTTTGGTAACGATTTTTCATATACTGGCAATTCTGGAATTATGACTCTGTATTTTTGAGAAAAATACTTTATCGTTTCATGCCAGTTGCTCAACCTTCCGAACAAACCGTGAAGTAGCAAAATCGGCTCTCCTGAGCCTGCTTCAGTGAAATGAAATAAGCTGGGCTTTCCAGATTTATTTTCTTTGAATAGTCTCATAATCAGACTTGATTGGTTAGTTTTTCTTTTATCAATGCGATGGGCACTCCAAAGCTTAAAAACTTTTGCAATGCTTGTTCGAGTTCTAGTTGTCTTGACAAATACAGTCTATAGTTTACTTCATTGTTTAGCTGAGTAAATACTTGCTGAAAGTATTCCAGAACTACTTGAAGATTATTAACCTTAATCTCGATTATAAACTCTCTGTTCGTAGTATTCACGTCAATAATCAGTCCTTCAGGCTTACCAGCGACAAAGAATCCCTTTAGTAAACCAAAGCTGAATTTATCATCCCATAAATTGAATTTAAGCCTGTTTCCAAATCCACCTTTAGAAAACCTTTCGGCATTCAGATTAGATATTGAAGACTTAAGTCCAGGATAACTCACTTCCATCACTGTTTCCAGTTGATTAAGCCATTTTGCAAGTTGAAAAGCAACAGAAGAATATTCTTTATATTTCTTCTCTTCTATATTGAGCTGGTTTTCTATAAGCTCGCCAGTTATGTCAGTTATAAGGAATTCAGGAGCAATGTTTTTTTCACGTTGCTCTTTAAGCTCTTCCAGCAACGATTTTTGAATAAGCATTTGAAATAGATCTTTTTTTTGCCAGCTATTCAAGCCTTGTACCACAAAAGCTCCAATAGCTGTATTGTTAAACGCACTATAATTTTGAACCGAAGTGATAACAAAGTCAGCTCCTATTTCAAGAGGATTGAATATCTTTCCCAAACCGCCTGCTGAATTGTCAATGATAACAGGAATCAAAGATTGATGAGCCTGTTCAATAATGTGTGAAAGATCTTCTACAGCCAATGTCAAACTGTCGATTGTTTGCAAATAGATCACACCGATATTATTTAATGCGATAATATCTTTAAGATTAGTATCAGAATAATCTTTGGCAAAGAACAATTTGATTCCATTTCGTTTGAAAGCTTCAATTTCCCATACACCAAGATGGAATGTCAGGATATTTTTTCTTTCTCCGACTATGTTTTTTATGAGTGTATATCGTGCAGAACGAATTGATTTAAATGCTAAAGCCTCAATACCTGATTCAGAAATAGCAACTTTCTTTTCTATTTTTCTCAAAGTATCCCAGGTTGTATTAAAATGTAAACTATCTTCTGCAGCATCATTGAGATGGCTGTGTGTTATTTTATCTATTTGGATGGATTTCATAGCTTTTGTGAATTACAGGATTAAAATTTGGTTGAAAATTAGGATTGCAAACCGTTATGGTTTATCAAAACTTATTTGAGGTGATTCTACATCGTTTGTTCATCATCGTAATATTTATAGTTCCCTTATTGGGCAGGAATTAGCACCTTGAAATGAAACAGGTTGCTATAGGTTCATTGAGCCTGCTCTCTTCCCTATTCTTTATAAATTAAATGCAGTAACCGCATGTAATTCTATACAAAGGTATTTTGAAATTCCTAAAATACAATAACTCTATAGGAAAAGTAGGGTTTATGTTTGAGGTTTATGAAAAGAATACCACCTGAATAAGTATAATATATTGAAAATTAAAGCTTAGTAAGAAAGAAATGATTGTCCATCATTATGGGCCATAAAGTAAATTATAAGAGCTAATCAGGATAAAAAGTCTAACCACATAAGATGCACACAACAACAGATTATTAATCTTAATACAACATAGATCCTATTTATTCTTGTTGAATCCAGTTATATTCATCATGATCCCAATAGATTATCCCTCCTCCGCAGGATTCAGAGGCATGAATATAAATACCATCTGCAGGCAGGGTTGTTTTTAATGAATCAGGAACATCTTCTAACATGATCTCTCCTGTTTCTTCATCAATATTGCTGCACGACTTTGTTCCTTTATTTACCTTTTGAAACACCCCAACCCAATTAAAATCATCAAATTTCTGAGATAGAACTTCCTGACCTGCACCTAGTAAATAATGTTCTTTCGATGCTCCATGCTTAATCAAAAGACCTACTTTATTAGTTTTCTTATCTTGCAATAAAATAGCCGTATCCCCAATATCATCCAAATTAAAATACCCGGTTATCATGTAGGGATTATGATTAGTTGAAATATCATACTGCTCGTCAAGTCCTAAACTACTGATATATGACGTTAAAATACTATCATTAAACATTGGAGACTGAACATTAGGAAGGTCTTCTTGAATCCGCTTTTCAACTTTGGGAGTACTATCCTGAATTGCAAGCATATCAGTAACAACTGTGATTTCAGTATTCTTTTGTGCACATGAAACCGCAATAATTGCCAAAACAAAAAAGTACAAGTCAGCTTTCATAACTTCAATAGGTTGATGCAATAGTCTAAGATAGAATCTAGACCAAATTAGGTTGAATTCAAGATATGAATATTCTTTCAATAATTCACTTTTAAACAAACATCTGACCATTCCAAATGGCTTACAAACATCATAGACAAGGATTTTTTTAATTCATTAATCATATTTTTATAGCTGTGAATACTAAGTAATTACTGTTCATTAATATGAAAATAAATGCAATTTTAATTTATAAACAGACAAATATTTTTTAACACATGGTTACATATTTTTTCCAATTCCGTATAAGGAAAATTATGACGGATCTTGAGTTAATTGATAAAATTCGTAATGGCGAAAAGAAACTCTTTGGAATTATTATTCAAAAATATAATCTAAGGCTTTTCCGAATTACAAGGTCAGTTACAAGGCATGACGCAGACGTAGATGATATTCTTAAAGAGACTTTTCTTAAAGCATTTTTAAGGCTTTCTCAATTTAAAGGAGATATTGAGTTTTCTGTCTGGCTTACAAGGATTTTGTTAAATATTATTTCTATCAGGCTTAATAAATCGAGTTGGTTTAGCAAGGATTTCTTCAATGCCTTTAAGAAACGAAGTATTCCTGATTTAGGAGTATCCAATATAGGCTTTAAAGAAATACTGGAAAAAGCTGTTGATGGTTTGCCCAGAACCCTGAGATCCGTTTATGTGATGGTTGAAGTTGAAAGTGCTAATATACAAGATGTTGCTTTATCACTGGAAATACCTGAAGAGGAAGTCAACGACAGATTAATCAGGGCTAAAGCATTTCTGAATGATAACCTATGCATTGACAGTCTGAACCTACCAGATTTATTTATCTTTCCGACTGATCGTAGTGAAGTTGTTTATTGTGAAGTAATGGAAATGCTTGATATGATCAGGTAAAATTTCTTCATAAAAATTTTACCAACCTATATATAACTTGAACCCAATATAAAACTATTGATAGTCAATCTTGATCATGGGTGAAATTCAATTATGGTCACAAAGTATCATTGATTAAATTTTCTATAATAAACACAAAGGGCTTACCCGCATTACCGGATAAGCACTTTAAATTATTTATTAAGATATCTTATTCTTTTTCAAGAACCAGGGTAATCTTATTAAAATCTGCTGCTGCATTGATTACTTTTCTGAATTGCTCAAATATCTCGATTGGATAGTTAAGCTTTTTGTAATACTCTTCCACGTCGATTGTAACAATTCGTCCTTCCTGTTTGTATGTAGAAGTAAAGCCCATAGAATTTTCATTTCCGTCTTTGAAAACAATGTTCTTATTAAGGTCTTTCAGGTTCGGAATTTTATATCCCTGTGGAATCTCGAATTTAATCTTTCTTACGTATTCATTCGGATAATCAAGAGAGATCTCTGTATTTCTTTTCTTTTCCTGATACAGTTCATTCTGTGGCCCAATGATTTCGCCAATCTTCAGAAGGTACTTACCTCCTGCCTTTTCAATCAGTTCATCACTTTTTAAAGTACCTGTAATAAGCATTGGCTGAATATACGGAGATATGTTTTTGTCTACATTTTTTACTGTAACATTGCTAACATGTCCGTCTTTAGCCTGGCTTTTTAGAATCTCATCAAACAGCTCTTTACGCTTGTCTTCAGGAATCAAATCATAATATGGCTGAATAAACATTGCTTTATAACCTTTAAAGCTTCTCTCTATTGAGATTGTTGAATTGTCATTTTCAAGATCAACAGCCAGATTGATAATGAGGTTATCATGATTCAACTTATAATCAACAGAAGGTATCATCTTGATTTCACTAAGTCCTGTTGTAAAATCACCAACCGTAAGAGGCTTGATAACCATAGCATAATTGCCCAGGAAATATGAAGGAATCATTGGATAACGGAATTCAAACTGCACAGGAGACATATACTTGTCAAGCTTATCAAAGTAGATCAGCTGTTCATCAAGGTAATCCCATGATTCAAACTTAGGATCAAATCGTTCGCTTGTCTTATCATTAGAAAGCGCCAATCTGTGGCTTACTTCGGCTCTTTCGAAGAGTTTAATAAACAACCTCGTCATTCCGAATTTGGAACCGAATTTATTTTTTAATATAAAATCAATCTGAGAACTTTCACTTCCTCCATTTTGATTTACAATAAAATTACTTTTGATGTGATTTTCTATAAGCTTTATCTTATCCTCTTCCGAAGCAGATTTATCAAGCTTAATTTTCTTTAAAAGTCCGTCTACCTGTTTGTCAATTTTAGAATCTGTAACATGAGTGTTGGCATATATACTTTTAGCTGCTTCCGCAAATGTTACGATTTTTGTTTTACCAGTGCTCGTGTTATTTGCGATCTTATATTCAAGACGCATTACATTCGCCCAATAGTCACTGTATTCTTCCTTAGGTAAAGCATTAGTTTTATTCACCTTCAGAGATATGTGTCTTTTCTTTTCAATAACAGTGTCTTTAACCTGTGCATTGCCATTGTAAACTTTAGTATCATAGGTTAAAAACTCCGGTACAATTAGTTCAAAAGAGTAATTGTAGCTTGGGTTTTGAAATTGAATATATCTTCTTCCAGAGTTAGCGGGATATTTTTTGAGCTTATAAATGTATTCTATTTCACTTCCCACTTCCACACCTTCCACAGCGAAAACTTTGAAGGCTCCTTTGTTCTCCAGGTTTTCGACTTCTTTCATGTGACTTTTATCCGTAAGAATAATTTTCCCGTCTTTACTAATTGACCTGACTTTGATGTCAACAATATCCATCACATTCGCCAATGATATTGAAAGTTTATTGTATTGTTCAATTCCAGACTCATTGTTAACAGCTACAATAAGGTGATGAACGGAATAAATGTAAGGCTCATTTTTCTCATTATAGGAGATCTCTTCAGAAGCATGGTTTTTAAAGATAACACAAGACTCTTTCTGATCATCAGCATTTACCTTAAACCTGGCCCTCTTTTCTTCCCAATCATAACTGTCAGTTTCGGGCTTTTGTGCAAATAGTGTTATTGCATTACAAAAAATAGCTAAAAAGATAACTTTTTTAAAAAGCTTATTCATATTGATGGTTTAGTTTTCTACAATGGAGATGTTTTCTTTATAGGCTTTATTCAATTCTTTAATCATCTTATTCCACGTAGGGAATTGAGTTGTTTTAAGAATAAGAAAGTCGATGTATATTTTTTTTGTATACACCAGTTTATCTTTCTTTAATTCATATTGAATATCAAAACCAAAATCCTTCTCATTAACTTTTTTGTTTTCAGGAATGTATTTTACTTTATACCCTTTCGGAATACTAAAAGTAGTAACTTCCGTCATTTCATATTTATAATCTTCTTCAAAATCCGTCTTTCTGTTTGAGGATTCGAAGTTGAGAGAGGAAAGGTCTTTATTGAGATTTAAATTAATAAACACTTCCTTACCCGATGTTAAAGAATAATCTTCCACGTGAAAATCGAACTTTAAAACAGTTGGCTTTTCTCTTTCGGATGCGTTCTTAACAATAGGGTTAGTTACTTTGCATTTGTTGTTTCCTTTAGATAAAAAGCTATTGAAATAGTCTACCTTATCTTCCTGATCGAGGTTGCCATACACATGGGCAAATGTAATTTTAGGATATCCTTCAATATATCTTTTACCTTTTCCTTTCAAGCTGTTTTTTTCAAAATCAACATGAACAGTATCTACAATTTTGTTCTTGCTTCTGTCGATTAAAGGTACTTTAAGCACCATACAGCTGTCTTTTCCCATTACTATCAATCCTTCTTTATCCTGAATCATTGAAGTAGGCTGTCCATGCAACTGGTATTTACCAGTGGCATCCAGAAAATAGTATTTTCCATCAAGTTTCACTGTAGCAATCATGTGATTGAAGTTACAGCTTGAAGGAACTTCCGAAACAGCGTATGGAATATCTCTTGAACCAATGAGTGTCAGATATGCAGGAATGCCGGCAAGTTTGTGCATATAGGAAGTTATGTTTGCCATATCTTTGCAGTCACCATACCTCTTTCTGTATACCTTTTCCGCATCTCTCGGTATAAAACCTCCATAACCATCTTCAAAAGCAATGTATCTGATGTTGTCCTGCACCCAATAAAAAATTCTTTTAGATTTCTCCAGGTCTGATTTGGCACCGACAAGTAAAGAATCGACAAGTCCCTTGATCTCTTTTTCCGAATCTTTATTAATGCCCTTTACAAGATTATAAGTCCACTGATAAAGGTCTTTATAGTTGGAAGAATAATTAATGGTACCGTTTTTAAGATTAAGAGATTTGATGTAAACAATAATCTGAGGTGCATAATACCTTATATTGGGAGCATTAGCATCATGTTCAAGCCTGGGAACGTTTTTCATTTTCCAGGTTGTAATTATTTTATTACCTTTTTTAATCTCGCTTTTTTCAAGAGCACTTTCATCTACTCCTATCACCTTATATCCGATCTCAATCTTGTTATTGTAAGTAATAGACAATTCAGAGCTTAAGGACAATGCCTCAGCGCTGAAAAAGAATGGACCGAAAAGTCTTGGCTCAAGGTAGGACTCTTTATAGAAAAGAGATGATTTTGCTCCCTTTTGAAGGGACGGGTAAATAAATTTTTTAACCCTTGAATCATTGAAAAAAATACCTCTCTCCTGTACATCCTCATCAATAAAGTCAGTTACTTTTATAGTCTTCAAGCCTCCATCGCCTTTAGGAATCATACACTTCGCTTCCACATCACTAACCTTAAGCATACCGGAATAGTATATTTCCTTTTCTGAAAGAATATTTGCATTGTCTTTCAGATAGATCATTTCAGAATAATTTTCTGTATTGATGGTCAGGGAATCAGCCTGAATATCCAGAAAGATTGATTTCTTTTTATTCAGGTAAATGGCCAATTCGTCAGGATACTGTTTGGATAATGAATTTGCATCCTGAGCAAATATTTTTGCAGGAATACAAATCAACGTCAGATAAACAAGGAAAGTCCTCCTTAACGATTTATTCATTTTACTTTTAATAAGTCCAACCATCCACATATTTTTTTTCTTTCACAAGTTTTCCGTTGATGTCATAGAATCTGGCAACTCCGTTAAGAACGCCCAATATATAATTTTCCGAAGACTTCATATTTCCGTTAGGATAATAAGTAGTCCTTAGTCCATTTAGCTCATCCGCAAAAAATTCTGCCTTTTCTTTCACTTTGCCGTCTGCATAATATTCTGTTCTAGGCCCTTCAGTTTCGCTGCTTTGATAAGTTTTTTCATACCATTTTTTTCCAGAAGAATAATATGCAATGCATTTACCTTCTCTCATACTCTTATTCAGTGTAAACTCAATGGCTTTGTTTCCATTGTTGTAATACCCAGTAATCTGAGCTGTTTCGTTTGCAACTGGTATCAGTGCCCCACTAGCACCGTTTTTCATATTGTTGTACGAAACCAGAACATCATTCTCAAAATTTCTTAACAAGATAATGTCTTTTCCATCAGGCGAGTAATAAACGTTTTGCCCATTAAGGTTATTATCTTTGTAAGTAAATTCATTGTTCTTCGTACCATCTTCATTATACCAAACCCACAAACTGTCTTTGGATCCGTCAACATATTTGCCAGTTGAACTTACGGTCTTCCCGTCTGAATAATAATACTTCCAGATACCAGATTTCTTGCCCAGGAAAAAACTACCTTTAAATTCAAGTTTTCCATCTTCAGTGAAACCTTCGGTCGGTCCATGTTTTAATCCGTCTATATAGTTGTATTTCTCTTTCAGTTTTCCATTAGGATAAAATTTTTGATAATCTCCCTGGAATAGCCCGCCCTTCATTTTTGCCTTTACGTAAGGTTTATTATTTAGATGTTTCTGTATAAAATCCCCTGTTCCATATTTTAACGCACAGGTAGTATAGGCTTTTCCAGTAGTATCGAACAATGTTTCTTCAGCGAATACGCCATCTTTCAGAACTGTAATAAGTCTCTTATGTCCACTTGTGGAATAATCTTCATAAATCCCATATTCTTCTCCATTCAAGTAATAATAAACATCACTTACTTTGCCATTAGGATAATAACGGTACCAGTATCCTTCTTTGCGGTCATTGACATAATATCCTTCAAAAGACGTTTTACCGTTTGTATAAAATCCCTGGTAAAACCCGTCAAGTGCTCCATCCTTATAATTAAATTCTGAATCTTTCTTCCCATTTAAATAAAAAGTTTTTCCAGGTCCATTCTTAACTCCTGCTTTGTAATTCTCCTCTGAAGTGGCAACACCTGTTAATTCATAATATTTCCATAGCCCATCTCTTTCTCCGTCTTTGTACGTTCCTTCAGACATTGTATTAACTCCATCCGGATATAATGACTTTAATTTTAGAACACCACCTTTTTCTTTATTTTCAGAAATAAGCTTTCCTGATTTATCAAAATATCTGACTCCTTTTAACTTGCCGTCTTTATAGTCAAGAATATAGTGAAGTTTACCATCCGTATCATTTACTTTGTGTTCACCGTTCTGATTTCCTTTTTCATTATAAGTGCATTCTTCCAGAAGGACACCTGTTTCAGAATATTTTTTCCATGAACCAATGATTTTACCACCTTTAAAATTTGAAACCTCACCTTGTTTTCCATTGTCATAATAATGATTCCATACTCCTTCTTCCTTATCATCTTTCAAAGCACCCTCTGAAGCAATCTTGCCATTGTTGTGGAAAGTTTTGAAAGTACCATTATATTTTCCATTTTTATATTCAGCTTCCTTCACCAAGGCACCCAGGTTATTGAAATCTTTACCTTTTCCTTCTTTAAGCCCATTAATGAAATTAACATCACTTTTGACACTTCCACTGTTGTAAAATGTTTTGGATAAACCATTTAGTTTATCATCTTTAAAATTATTAACAGTTTCAAGTACCTCAGCATTGTTATGGTATTTCAATTCCCCTGCTATACTTCCATTGGACATTGTACAGGTATACTTAATTGCCCCGTTGGGATAGTATAATTTGTAAGGTCCCTCAGACTTTCCTGCATTATAACTACTGACCTCTTTAAGGACTCCATTGTCATAGTAATATTTCCACTCACCTGTTTTATTGCCATTGCTATCAAAATTACCTTCAGCATTGATGACAGTATTGGGATAATAAAAAATCCACTGACCTGTTCTGATAGTATTTTGAGCATCTTTGTAATTACCCAGTGAATGAATAAATCTGGTATCATAATACCATGCACTCAGCGTCTGGTCTTTCCCCTCTATTTTAACAGTTTTCTTTACAATATCTTTTGCTAAATAATTGGATGCCCAGGAAAAAAACTCCTGTTTCTTTGCCTGATTTTTCTTCAGCCAGCTTTGAACTTCAGGAATATTTAATCCTGATAGCATTGTATAAACAAAGGGCTCCAGATAGTTTTTCTTATTAAGTTCAACAAAGAATGGAACATACTGTTGCATCCAAATGGAAGTGTCTGAGGCTTTATATTCCAGCTTTTCAAGGAAAAGCTGAGTTTGTGAAACGAATGGATAATTGAGTTTAACTTTGTGCTTGTATTTACTGTTCAATGCGACTTTAGATTCAATGATGGCTTCAAGGTCTCCAAAGCTATAATTGGATTTATCTTTATTTTCGGGAAGATTGGTTTCTCCTTTTACAAGTTTCTCAATTTTTGTAATGACATCAAAAGCATTTGATCCTCCTGGCTTGAGCACAAGATACATATAGCTGGCAAGCATATATGGTACAAGTTTACCTTGATCAGAAGCAATAGTTGATAATCTGTAATGAGTTAAAGGGTGATAAGGATTGTAATTCACGATAATATCTTTATACATCGTCATAGACTTAGGCAAGTTCTTTTTCTCATATGCCAAAGCGCAATTGTATCGGATAAGGAAATCCCATTGATATTTTTTTAAAGCATCTTCATCTACCTTTATGGCTTCATCGGTTTTGCCCATTTTATCAAGGGCTACGCCTTTATTTCTAAGGAAATGATTTTCACTTTTTGAGTTGTACGACAAACCTTCATCTGCAATCTTAATCCCTTGTACGAATTGGGAATCAGCGATGTACGACAGAGAAAGCTCGGCAAGGGCCCAAACGTAATTGGTGTCATTCTTATCCACCTCTTTAAGTCTATCGATTGCCTCTTTATACTTACCTTCATCATATAATGAAATTCCCTCGTTAATGATTTCATCAGAATTGATGATGAATTTTTTCTCTTGTGCTACAGAATTAAGGCTTTGCCAAAATATAAAGCAAAACAGGATTAAAAAATTTTTATTAAACATAGATGCCCCTTTATTATTGATATTTGATAAAAAATTAAATGCAAATCTAATTTATAATTTTAAGTTTGGACTGAAAATAAGGAAGAATCTAATATAAAAAAACAAATAGCCTTCTTATAATTTTAAAAACATAAAGTATTGAATATTAAAAAGTTACAAGAAAGATACTTTGTGTTTTTACACCCTTGTAGAATTTAAATAACTGTCCGTATTTCCCCTTACTATATCTCTCACAAATCTTGATTTGAGGAATTCTGAGAATAGTTATTTCTTGCTTTTTGGATTGATTCCAGCAACTCCTCTGCTTTTTCTTTTGGTAAATTCAGATTTATCTCCCTTTTATTAATTTGACCATCTTCTTTAATGTATCTGATGATCAGTTTATTTTCAGGAACATATGCGTCATTCACTATTTCCCAAAAGACCCAGATTGACCATTTGAAATGCTCCAACTTTACATCAACAATTTTATCATATGGAAAAACAATAACCTTATTATCAGGAATTACAACAAAATCCAATTCTAGTTGAATACAATTTTCTTTAACCTCAATTGTGTGGCTGTCAGGCTTAAATTTCATAAGTGAATATGAACTTTAGATTAATAATGAAAAGCAAATTAAATGGTCACTTTTCACAACCTTCACAATACATATTTTTCAGATACTGATCCTTTAAAAGCTGAAAAGTAATTCCACCATTAGTAGCTGAATTAAAGATCTTGCAAAACCTTTCTTTATTGATATTGATCGCATTTAGCATAATGGTGCGATATTCCTGTGAGGCTGTTTTTTTACTGTCAACAATTGTAAGATTTAGATAATAAAACAATACATCTTCATTAACATCAACTTTCTTTACATATTTTAAAAGAACCTTTTCCGCCCAGTCCAGCTTACTATAACTGGAAAAATATCTGGCAAGATTTAATGCATCATTTTCATTAGCGACAAGCGTAGAATATTGTGTTTGAATATATTTTACAGACTTGTCTTTTTCTGCATAGTTTTTCAGAGAGATCTGATATTCACTCCGAATAATATGGTAATTAATGAGCATTCTTTTAATAAGGGTTTGATCAATTCCCATTTTTTGCAAAGCCATTATCTCACTTCGCAATTCCTCAGGATCAATACCTCCCTGGCTATAAACCCAGGATCTTATTTTAAGTGCAGTTAAATTATATCTGATATTTTTGTTACCAGGCATTAGTAATTGAAGCTTTTCAAAAAGTCTGATACTAGTGTAAAGATCTGTCTCATTTTCCTGATAATTAAAAATTGCATATTCAAACAAAAGAGATCCGTATGTATAGGTCTCAGGTATTTTTATTGATTGCATGTAATCCTGAGGCAGGGACTTCGTCCTCATTTTGGAAAAAATAACTTCCTGAATTGCTTTTGCTTCCTCAATGTTCTTATCAACGATAGCTTTCTCAAATGAAGCTTTTAACTTTTCAGGATCATCGCCCATTTTAACTTTTTTCTCAAGATTTATCATCAGGATGGCTTTGCGATGGTCTTTCAATACAGGCTCCAATTGATCCGCCAGCTGCTTGTCTTCAAGCTTCTGCTTTATTTCTTCTTTACTTAGTGATTTCAAATACGAAAACCTGGAGTCTGAAATATCCTCGAGGAACTCAACCCAGTTTTCAGAAGCTTGTACATCTTTATTGATCTTTTCCGTCTGATAACCTTGTAAAATCCTGATTATACTTTCAGCCCTCTTTTCCTGCAGTTCTATATTTATTTTCTCAGGACCTTCTACAGATGAATAAGCTCTGATTTGTATATCCTTAATTTCGTAATCATTAAGTTTTAAAGAATCTGTAAGTGCTTTTATATCAGAAGGTGCATATTCGAATTTGTTCTTTTCAAAAGGTACTTCAAACTTCATGCTTTTGCTGAATACCTGGTATTTCTCGGAGGTCAATTCCTTTGCTCCTGCTGTCGCTCTGGAAGGAATGGTGTCCATGAAGAGGCCCATCTCAAGAAGTCCCCACCTATCCCAGGGTACACTGAAAAAAGTATTGATATGGCATACATATTTATTGCTGATCAGCAGCAGATTAAATTCTAATTCTTTACCTGCCAGTTCATCTGGAATGGTGCCAACTTTTACAAAAACAAACCCTTTCTCATCTATTAATGCAGTCTTCTTAAAGTTTTTCCAGTATATCGGTTCCATCAAATAACCATCGTAAGCCCAGTGCTTATTGGCTCTGTTGCCTTTAAGTTTGCATGAGTACAGATCTCTACTCACTATATCAACTGCAATACCATCATATGATTTATTAAAAAGCAATTCAAGCCACCTTGAATCTGTGAGGATAAAATAGATGTCATTGTCCTGCACTGTAAACCCGAACTCAACATCTGCCGGTTTCTGCATAAGCACCTGCATACAGGATGTACATGCTTTTCCTTGATCCTGTAGAGGGTTCTTCAAACCGTAAACGTCGTCTGGAACTTTCAGTGATTGTGCCTGACTTACAAGAGAATAAAGGAAAATAAAAAGTGTAGATAAATATTTCATGATATAATTTAATACTAACGAAATTGTAGCTAGAGAGATACAATAAAATTTCCGTTAATATTTAAAATATATAACTGACACTAAGGAGAAATATTTCTATAGCACTACAAAAACTTAATTAAAAGTATGCAAAATTACTCCTTTTAAAAATAGTAAAAATACGTATTTCCATAAATTCTAGTGCACAACTTCAAGAGAATCTTTCAAATGCTTTTTGTCTTTCTCCCAATAACCGTTTTTCCAAAGTCCTCTTAATACTGCGCTTGCAAATATGAATAGAATAAAAATAATGGCCAGAATGTATTTTTTCATGAGAATAAAATTAAAATACTATTGTTCTATAATAACATAAGTTTCCGTCAGGAAAAAACAGGATCAGATAAAAATAAAATAGCTAATCTGTAACTGGATTAGCTATTTGAAATGTGGCATAAGTCCGCCCCTACATATGCAACACAAAACTCTGAAAAGTATCCCAATCTAGGTTGCAAGATTATTTTTTGATTACTTCAATACTTCAAATTTCTTAACCGTCACACCATTTGCATCTTTGACCATCAGGATATAGATACCACTCTGCAAATAATCTATCGGAATATTTAATAAAGGCTCATTACCTAAGATGTTTCCTGTGTATTTTATCATTGAGTTCATATCAAAAATTAGAATCTCCTTGTCTAAATCGGACTCAGGAACATTAAGAGTCATTAGAGATCCAATAGCTGGATTAGGATAAATTGTTATTTGATCTGACATACTGGTAAACATTCCACTTCTAGTCACCGGAGAAGATTTTGCTATCATTTTAACTTTAAGTGAGTACGTTGCTGATTCCGTTAATCCTCTCCAATAGGCCAGATTGCACCAGGTAGATTCAAAGAATGCATAACCGATAGCAGTTGAAGTTTCAACTCTTACAAGGACAATTCCTTCTCCAGGGTTGCTAATATGTCCATCTGTCTGGAATGGATTTTTAGGTAATACAACTTTCCCGTTATAAGGACCGCTTACCAGAGTAAATTCTGGTATACTATCAAAATATTTAACATAATATGCAGATCCAGAAGGTGGTGCGGACTGGAATATCTTTATATCAGCATTGGATATAGGCCGACTTACAGAATCACTAATGATAAGAATATTTTTATTCGGCAGATCATTTAAGTAGACTCCAGCATTGCCTGGTAAATTGCAATTACCGGAAATAGCGCGATGACCGGCAATTAAATTAAATGCTGCAGCAGAGTATCTGTCTACGTAGGTATATTCTCCATTCATTAATCCTTTATGGGGACAAAGGTGTACAGCATCGAAAGATATTTTCGGAAGATATTGAGAACCGCCAATAAATATTCCATTTTCCTTAATATTTAAAACATCACCATTTTTATCGTGCACATCATATCCATAATTATCAAACACATATCTTGCATGTCCTAGCTCGTGCAGTAAGGGACCTTCAAAATAAAATGGATTCTTATATGTAACATTAACAGTATCTGCGTATAATCCTGTGGTTAATAATGATGATGGAAACCCCCACTGCAAGTCCACAGAAAAATCATTTAAGTTCGGGTTATTTGTAGCCAAACCCCCATTTAAAGGAAGTGCATTGTCCGGAACTACGACAATGCTATCTATACGAATTCTGTCAAGAACACCTTTGGGCGCTTCAGCAGATTTAATACTCTCAAACATTCTGTTCCACCTGGAAACATGAAGTATCTGTGCCCAGTCTTCAAAAGAATTAGACTTATTTCCTCCTTTCAATCCTCTCTGATATTTGTGAAAATAATTATAAAGAGATTCTTCGACGTATAGGTTAAGCGATATGGCATCGGTATGTATTAACAGATTATTATTGGTCTCAACAACCTCCTTTACTGCATTATCAAAGTCAATAATAAAAGTAAGCTCATTCCTGTCAAAAGACCAGAATGTATTATAATCAACATATGCCAGGCCATTAGGCGCAAAGTTCACAACTCCTGAATCAATCGGCATATCATTCCATAACCAATGATATTTAATGTTCTTTCTTGCTATTGGCGACCAGCTTTTAACATATGCCCTCCACTTAACATACGAGCCTGCTGCAGGCCAACCATCAACTTTAGGATTAGCACTATTCACAACATAATCAATCTGAGGTAATCTTTTGATGTAACAAACACTAAAATCGGGAGCATTTTTATCATTTGCAGGTGTACCAAACAGTTCCCAGCCCCTCAGATGAGGATAAAAATCAGAAGTTGTTCTCTTAAGGGTTAAGCGGATATGACTTGCAGTTCGAATTGTAAATCCGATAGAATCATAAACATTGGCAACTGCAGGATCCTTGTTCACAATTAGTGAATAAGTTCCGGATTTACTAACAAGATCCGATAATGAACTGGCGCTCTCCAAAGTCCACTCAGCCGGAGTAGCAGACAACACTTTACTCGCTTTAAATTGCTGGGGAGTTTTAAAAGTTAGCGTTATTTCCATCGGATTGTTAGAAGCATTACACCTTGCTAAAGTATTAAAATCCTGATCAAAGACATTGGCCAGGACGCCTCCATCAAATGGAGAATTTGTGGCAGTTATAGTTCCCGCAGCAAGTCCTGCTGCAATGTCTATCTTTGTAATGCCCTGACCACTTACAAAAGATGAGAAGCAAGTCAGGATAACCAAAAAGCTGAATTTGAAATTGTTTTTCATTGTTTAGATTTTAGATTAACATCATTGAATGTTTAATTAAAGACCTATTGTATAGCATTCCATCGTGGTAGTTTATTACCGAATAAAAATTAAAACATTAGCTGTTATGACTTTTTTTATCAACAGATAATCAAAAGATTACAAATATATAATTAAATAGATATGTGCTGGACTAATTATAAATTATTAGACTATAGAATATTAAATATTCAGTTTTGATCAATTTGACTTGTTAAAATATTAAAGGATAAATAGAGGGTTAAACAAAGGTGAAATAAGAACTTGTTCGATTTTGTAGAGAATGCAAAGCTGTATAAAAAAACTTTTGGGTTATTCAAAAATTGAATGCAGGTACCTTCATTGGGGATCCACAAGGGAAGTCATTTTATTTCAAACAATGATTTGAAGACTCGACAAATAAATATTATCTGGTTATAACGTCGCCAGCCCTAAAAGAAGCAAATGCAGAAAAGCTGGAGATATAATTTTCCTCAATGAAAATTTCTTTTTTTCGGTTGACTGAAAATTTCATTTTCTAACTAGGAATTTCTTTTTCTTATATAGGAATTTCAAATTGCAATCTTGTAATTTCAATTTACAAGATTGTAATTCTAATTTACAAGACTGTAATTTCAATTTACAAGACTGTAATTTCAATTTACATGACTGTAATTTCAATTTACAAGATTGTAATTCCAATTTACAAGACTGTAATTCTAATTTACAAGACTGTAATTTCAATTTACAAGATTGTAATTCCAATTTACAAGATTGTAATTACTTTTTTCTAGCTAGTAAATTCAATTTCTTAACTAGAACTTGAATTTACTAGCTAGAAATTTTGTTTTACAAGTTAGGAATTTCAACCATCATATCTTTCACCGAATTTTCATGAATCTAATCCAGTTTTTATTTATGTCCTATGTTTTATAACTCATTGTCGTGCTTTCGTTTTTCTAATTCTTTCAAAATACTGTCTCTCATTACTGGAGCTTCTGAAATTGACAATCCGTTGAAAAATGTGTTATTCTTTCCATTTTTGTATGTGACTTTCAATTGTCCCATTCCAATCCAAAAAGGAAATGCTCTTTGCTTTTCCGTTATTCGTTCTCTCCGAAAGTCAATCCATTTATCCGAGTTGAATTTCTTTTCTACGATTTCAATTGATTTAATATCCGAAATCGCCAATTTAGTTGACCTTGTAAAAATTCGGTTTGATTTTACTAATTCTATTGTTTGTTCTTTAATAATGACTCTTTCGAATCCAAATACAAACCACATTGAGTACATAAAAAAAATTGGAAAAAAGATAAAATAGCCAATGAATTCTTTTTGAAATTGAAAGTCAGGATTGACAATTGCAAAAACAGGTAATGATAAAATCAATACTCCAAGCACAATTGTAGTCGTTCCTAACACAAAAATTAATTGTCCATATTTTTTAATATGAACCTTATATTCTATATCACTCATTTCTCTATTTTTTTTATGAAGCACTACTTATTTATATATGAGGTGCATAAATTGTTCATTAGTACGGACAAAATTATTAAACAATTAATTAATTTGTAAAATCAAAAAAATAAGAAAATACCACATTTTGAGCAAAATTGACAGATTTTGATACAATGTAATAATTGTGTGATCCGGTTTGTATTCGAGCACGTTAGATTTCTACCTATTTCTCAACAACATGCTACATTCTCTCACAAACTTTGCCTCCGACTAGGGTATAAACTGAATATTTTAAAAATGAAAAATAAAAGCCAATTCCTCACAGAATTGGCTTTTAAATTCGAAAAAATAATATCCCCTTAATCCTACAGAAGACCCATTCTATATTGAAATGTAAGTGCTATCTGCTCCCCTTTAACTTTTGCCATGTCTGCAACAGGACCTGAAAACTGTTGATCTATATTAGACTTAAATAGTCGAACCCAGGTATCAAAGTGTTTGGAATCAATAGGCAACTGGGTGTGTACAGGAAATGGCCGGCCTTTATACTCTGGTATACCTAATAAAAGATAATTCCAGAACTGATACATTTTAGGAAGATGTTTCTCCCAGTTAACCTTTGAAAAGTCATTGAAAACATAAAACAACAGCTCATCTTTGTTCACCTTTTCGTAAAAGGAATCTACCATAAGTTTTACATCTTCTTCAGATGCAATATCCTTTAATCGGTCTGTTACCATATCACATATAGTTTAAGTCATTATTCAGTTTTAGTTTTATTACCCCAATAAAGTTTAAGAGCTTTATTACTGGATAAGTTGGATCAAACTCGTGCCATTTAACGCCGAAGTTTGCCCTTCCTCCAAGCTTGTGATGGTTATTATGATAGCTCTCTCCCATCATAAGGAAATCAAATGGAAGCAAATTTTTAGCAGTGTCGGAAACCTTGAAGTTTACATATCCAAATTTATGTGCAAACCAATTGATAATTGCACCATGTACTGGCCCCATTAAATAGTGGATTGGTAGCAATAAATACATCCACCAGGCAGTTGCAAATTCCATATAAACGAGTGTGTAAACCACTCCCCATCCTATTCTCACAGCCCAAGTATCGCCAAGCTTTTCTATAAATCCCCAGTATGGTACACCTTTGGTAAATTTTGCTTCAATATTTGCTCTATGGTTTAATACATCATTATAAATATTTTTTGTCTTCCACATCATATCAAAAAGGTTTCTGGAATAGGAAGGAGAATGTGGATCTTTATCCGTATCAGCATAGGCATGATGCAATCTGTGCATCACACCATAGGCATAGGGACTTAAATAAGACGATCCCTGAAATATAAACGTCATTACGTAGAATACTTTTTCCCATGTTTTACTCATTGTAAACATTTGATGAGCAGCATATCTGTGGAGAAAGAATGTCTGGGCAAACAAGGAAAGGTACCAGTGCGCCAGAAAGAAATAAAATATAATCATATAATTAAGTTTAATAATTCATTTTATAATATAGGGAATGACCTCACCCTAAATCCCACTCCTAAAGGAGAGGGACTTTAATGTACCTGTTACTTTTGATATTGCAGTTTCGTAGACTGTTCCCTTCTCCTTCAGGAGAAGGGTTAGTGATGAGGTTTTATACTACCTTTGAAAACTTCACTTCCTTAGCTGATGTTGCATGCATCCTTGCATCAAGTGCCATACAAATGTTTCTCATAAAAGGCCTTCCCTTTTCAGTCACCTCAAGAGAATATAATCCAAATCTGATAAGGTCATCCTGCTCCAGCTCTTTCATCCTTCCAATTCCATCATATAATCCAGTTGATTGTTCTCCTGGTGAAGACCAGCTTGTATAAAATCTGCACATGATATTGAGTATATGTTGTCTTATAATCATATCCTGATTACTAAGAATATGGCCTTTAAACACTGGTATTTTACCTTCATTTACTTTAGCAATATAATCTTCCACTACTTTAACATTCTGAGCATACGCTCCCCACAGATCACTGATAGCAGAAACGCCAAGTCCTATCAATCTTGAAGTATATTGACTGGTATAACCCATGAAGTTTCTATGCAGGGTTTTATTAACTGAAGCTTTATAAAGAGAATCTGACTTCAGCGCGAAATGATCCATTCCTATTTCTATATAACCAGCCTGCTCCAGAAGGTCTCTTCCTCTTTCATATAAATTTCTTTTTGCTTCATCAGAAGGAAGATCAGCTTCTGAAAATTTTCTTTGTCCTGGCTTTATCCATGGCACATGCGCATAACTATAAAAAGCAATACGGTCCGGTTTCAGCTGTCTTACTTTTTGAACGGTGTCTTCTATTCCTGAAATAGTTTGAAAGGGCAAACCATATATAATATCATATCCTATAGAGGTGTAGCCTATAGTCCTGGCAATCTCTGTAACAGTTTTAACACTATCATAAGTCTGAATACGATGAATAGCATGTTGAACCACCGGATCAAAATCCTGTATCCCAAAACTTACTCTTCTGAAACCAAGATCATAAAGGGTTTTAAGATGTTGTTCCGTAGTATTATTGGGATGCCCTTCAAATCCGAACTCTGCGTCGGGAGCTGTTGAACATGTTTCAAGAATTCCATCAATAAGCATCTTAAGGTTCTCTGGCTTAAAGAATGTCGGAGTACCACCTCCCAAATGGATTTCTTTAATAACCGGAGTTTTTTTCATGAGCTTTAAATACAGGATCCACTCTTTTAATACTGTATTGATGTATGGAATCTCCACATCATGATTGACAGTAATCCTTGTATTGCAGCCACAAAATGTGCAAAGACTTTCACAATATGGAAGATGTATGTACAGACTCACTTCTTCATGATCATTACTAAATGATTTAAAGATTTCCTCCTGCCATTTCTCTTGATTGAACAGATCGTTGTCCCAGTATGGCACAGTCGGATAACTGGTATATCTTGGCCCTGGCACATTGTATTTCCTGATAAGATTATTTCTTTCCATGTCCATATTCTAGTGACAAGTTTGACTGTGACAACAACTGCGTACTGCACCTTTGGGCGATATGGTAGTATTTAAACCCCTCATAATAAGCATCGCTCCAACTATACATCCTATCAATGGTATGATCTTAAAAAAGACAGGTTTTAATTTTTCTCTTAAGACGTTTCCTGTTAACCCTACTGCCAACATCATAGGCATAGTGCCCAATCCAAATAACATCATATAGATTGCTCCAGATATAGAATCACCTGTGGCTATTGCGCTTAACAAGGTTATATATACAACCCCACAAGGCAATAAGCCATTTAAAACTCCCAATATAAATAATGAAGTAAAGCTTGAATTCTGAAAGTACTTTTGAAAACCTGCCTTTACTTTTTGATTAATAGAATTAGTTAATTGAGAGAACAGATCAATCTTAATTGGATTATAGATAAAAATGATCGTCATAATAATCAGAATTCCTGAACTGACAGAAAGCACTTTCTGCAATCCCACCACTGCAAAACCTTTACCAATAAGCCCTGATACTAATCCAAATAAAGCATAAGTAAGTATCCTTCCGAAGTTGTACAAGAGGTATTTGAACAGCTTATTCCATTTATTAGTTGTCCTCACTGGTAAAGCAAATGCCAGTGGCCCACACATACCTAAGCAATGGAGACTGCTTACAAGACCTATTATAAATGCTGCATAAAACATAATACTAACTGATTATGATTGACTTTTCATAGTAATACTTTTTCCCTCCTGAACTATAATCCACCTGCACTTTGTAATATCCTTTCTGAAACAATTCTTTCTTGAAGACCTCTACACCATTATTGGAATTGATAAGCCTTTTAACATCTTTCTTAGCATCTGAAGGTCTGAAGAATAATACTTCACCAGATATTTTATTCTGTATGAGTTCATCAGGAAATTTTAGGATCACATTATTGTCTGATACAATACAGGTGAGAGAATCCTTCAATTGCATCTGATTGCTTTGCTTTTCAATCTGATTCTGAAACTGTAATTCCCTTCCGTAATAGTCTTCAGTAACAAGATCAAAGTCCTGTCTGAAAGCACTGATAACCAAAAAAGTCATGAAGCCTACAAAGCTCATCGTAAGTATTGTAATTCTATATCCCCAGCTCATATTTTTAAAGTTTTGTTGAAGTAAAAAGTTGTCAGTTAAGAGGTCCTATGAAACTGGTTGTTAAAGTTTCAAGTTCTTTACCATCAGAATAGACTCCTATTTTAATTTTAGTTTTAGCCTTTTTTATGTCAGCTTTATCCAGTACTATAAATGCAGCAGTCTCAGCGGTTCCCTGTGATGGAATTATAGGCTCTTTACCTACAAGTTTTATTTCTCCGTCATCTGATAATACTTTTATCTTGACTTGAATCTCTTTACTTGTCTTATTGATCATCTTTATATTATAGAGATTGCTGACTTTATTGTCGGGAAGCTCCTGATAGGAAACTCCTGGAGTTCTCAAAATGCTTGTCTCAATATCAGTCCTCATTAACAATAAAATGAATATAAATCCGATCAGAACTAACAAAACTCCGGTATATACTGCAATTCTTGTAGTTACTTTGAATGGTTTACTTTCAGCAATTCCTGCTTCTGAGTCCATTCTGATAAGTCCCTCCGCTAAGCCTACGCTGCGCATCATAAAATTACATGCATCAATGCAAGCTGTACAATTAGTGCATTCCATCTGAGTTCCGTTTCTGATATCAATACCCATAGGACAGACATTTACGCATTGATTACAGTCAATGCAATCTCCTTTGCCAGCTTCCTTGCGTGATTCCTTTGCCTTTAACTTTCCACGCTTCTCTCCCTTCACATAATCATAAGCAACAATCAGAGAATTCTTATCCAGCAATACTCCTTGTAGTCTTCCATAAGGACAAATCGTAGTACAAACCTGTTCTCTTATTCTTGAAAACACCCAGTAGAATGCGAATGAAAATACCAGGTGAGAAGTAAACATTCCCGGATGATTTGTAGGGTTTTCATGCATAATCTTCAAAACCTTCTCGACACCTAGTATATAGCTAAGGAATATACTGGCAATCAGGAATGAGATGCTGAAGAAGATCAGATGCTTGGAAAGTTTTTTAAAGAACTTCTCAGCGCTCAGCGGAGCTTTATCTAAAGCTACTCTTGTTTTGAAGTCTCCTTCTATCCAGTATTCTATTTTCCGGAATACTGATTCCATGAATATAGTCTGAGGACAAATCCATCCACAAAAGACTCTTCCATATACCATTGTAAATATTCCTATGAAGACAACAAAAGCTATCATGATCAACAGGAATATATGGAAGTCCTGTGGCCAGAATATCTTTCCGAAAATGATGAACTTCCTTTCAATGATATTCAATAGGAGCAGTGGCTCACCATCAATTTTAATGAAAGTTCCTGCAACCATCATTCCTATAAACAATAAGGAAAGTAAATAGCGGTAATTTGTTAGCTTTCCTTTTGAGTTTTTGGGATATAGCCAGATTCTTTTTCCGGACTTGTCAACGGTAGAGATAGAATCTCTGAAAGACTCATCCTGGTTCACATTTGTTAATTCAGACCTTTCCATTTTGGTAATGGTATAATAATTGTCTACTCTTTTCCTTCGTACTTATCTCCCTGAGGAGCTTTGCCATTTGCAGGATTACTTCCCTGAATGCTTATAATATAGCTAGCTACTTCCTGAATTGCTGAAGGACTTAACTGAGCTTTCCAAGATATCATCCCCTTCTGTGGCACTCCATATTTAATGGTTTTAAATACATTCTTTACTCCTCCTCCATGCAACCAGTAAGGGTCTGTCAGGTTAGGTCCTACTCCACCTTCTCCTGATGCACCATGACAAGCAGCGCAGTTTTGCACGAACAGGCTTTTGCCTTTTTCAATACCTTTTATATCAGCCAGTTTAACATTGGTTTCATCAATGCTATTTGCTGCAAGCTTCATATAGGCTTCTTTCTCTTTTTCCGCCACAGCAAGCTCTTCCGTATATTCTTCTATCTGTAACTGGCCATTTTCATTGAAATGATAATAATAGATGTAAACAAAGGAGAATACTATTGTTGCATAAAACATGTATTTCCACCATGGAGGAAGATTATTATCAAGTTCCCTTATGTCGTCGTAAACATGATCAGTAAGAATACTTTCTTCCTGATCTATTGGAACCGTATCTGTAAGTTTCTTTAGAAATCCTGCCATTACAGGTTCTGCCGATGCCTTAGGCTTCGCATGATCCAGAAATAGTTTTAATATAAATAGTATATACAGCAGAACAAGAGTTATCAATACAAGTATCACAAGTATTATGACACTGAACATATCCGCTGATTGAGGAGCTGCTGCTACAGCATCAGCTTTTGAAATGAACGGACTTAAAACTAAAAGCAGGGCAAGTATGGATTTCATATTGATAAAATCTTTAAATATTCTCTTCATTGTTTTCACCTTTTGCTAAGATTGAATCTTCCAGGGGCATTTGTTCCATTTTAGACATAAACTTCTTGTCCGATCTGAAAACGAGCATCAATACACCAAGGAAGAACAGAAAAAATATGACAAACGAGATGATAGGGTAAATCTCTATATCTGTAATGGATGCCATATGATATTTTACAAATTTTAACATAACGATAATCAGTCTTCGTGAGCTAGTGGTTTTGCTTTTATATCAGTTCCTAATCTTTGCAGATAAGCTATCAGAGCAATAATTTCTTTTTCACTCTTTGTTTTTACTCCAGACTCTTTAAGTCTTGCTGAAATTTCATTTGCCTGTTTTCTAAGGTCATCATTTGCCTGAGCCTCATAACCACTTGGGTATGGCACTCCCAGTTGTCTCATTGCAGTAATTTTTCCTGCGGTAGTAGTGGTATCCAGGTCCTTTTCAAACAACCATGGATAGGCAGGCATGATGGAACCAGGAGACATACTTTCCGGATCAAGCATATGATTATAGTGCCATGAGTCAGGATATTTACCTCCTACTCTGTGAATATCTGGACCGGTTCTCTTTGAGCCCCAAAGGTGTGGGTGATCATATATAAATTCACCAGCCTTTGAATACTCTCCATACCTCTCAGTCTCAGATCTGAATGGTCTTACCATTTGTGAGTGACAGTTATTACATCCTTCTTTGATGTAAAGATCTCTTCCATGTAGCTCCAAAGCTGTATAAGGTTTTACACTTGCTATTGTCGGAATATTTGATTTTACCAGGAATGTTGGTATCATCTCTACAATTCCACCTATCAGAATTACGACAAGACTAAGTACCATCATCTGAACAGGTCTTCGTTCAATCAGTCTGTGCCAGTGCTCATTTTCTTCTTTTACATCTTTATGAATCGCTGGAGCTTCAGCTTCTTCATTAGCAAGGAATGAACCTTGTTTAGCCGTCATAAATAAGTTGTAGCACATCACTACTGTACCTACTATGAACATTGCTCCTCCAAGAGCTCTAAGCATGTACATTGTTTTTATCTGAGTTACAGTTTCAAGGAAGTTAGGATATGCTAACAAACCTTCTGCTGTAAATTCTTTCCACATCAAACTTTGTGTAAAACCAGCCCAGTACATTGGAAGTGCATAGAAAATGATTCCTAAAGAGCCGATCCAGAAATGGAAGTTGGCAAGTCTTTTTGAAAACAGTTCTACTCTGAATAATTTCGGGAACAACCAGTATAACATCCCAAATGTCAGAAATCCGTTCCAGCCAAGTCCACCAACGTGTACGTGTGCTACAGTCCAGTCTGTAAAGTGGCTAATAGCGTTTACATTTTTCAGAGAAAGCATCGGACCTTCGAAGGTAGCCATACCATAACAGGTTAATGCCACCACCATAAATTTAAGAACGACATCTTCACGTACTTTGTCCCATGCACCTCTCAAAGTAAGCAATCCATTCAGCATACCTCCCCAGGAAGGTGCTATAAGCATTACAGAAAATACAACACCAAGTGATTGCGCCCAATCAGGAAGAGCCGTGTATAACAAGTGGTGAGGGCCTGCCCAGATATATAGGAAAATCAATGCCCAGAAGTGTATGATTGAAAGTCTGTAAGAATAAACCGGTCTGTTTGCAGCTTTCGGAACAAAGTAATACATAAGTCCCAGATATGGAGTTGTCAGAAAGAATGCAACTGCATTATGTCCATACCACCATTGAACAAGAGCATCCTGAACACCTGCATACCAGGAATAACTTTTCATAAAGGTCACCGGAAGTTCAAATGAGTTCACAATGTGCAATACAGCAACCGTAACGAAGGTTCCAATATAAAACCAGATAGCGACATACAAGTGCTTCTCTCTTCTTTTAAGGATAGTAGCAAACATATTCCATCCGAAAACTACCCAGATAAGCGTGATTGCGATATCTATAGGCCATTCCAGTTCAGCATACTCTTTGCTGGTGGTGTAACCCAGCGGCAGAGTAATTACTGCTGAAAGGATGATCAGCTGCCATCCCCAGAAGTTGATTTGGCTAAGCACATCACTAAACATTCTTGTTTTACAGAGTCTCTGTAAAGAGTAATAAACACCTGTGAAAATTCCATTTCCTACAAAGGCGAAGATTACAGCATTAGTGTGTAATGGCCGGATTCTTCCGAATGTGGTGAACTCGAGTCCGAAGTTCAAGGCTGGAAATGCGAGTTGAAGCGCTGCCGTGAGTCCGACGAGCATTCCTATGACTCCCCAGATCATTGTTGCAAAGGCAAAATTCCGGACGATTGCATTGTCGTATGAAAACCGTTCTAAGTGCATATTACTTGTTACTTTTATGTTTTATTTCTGATTTTTTTGAGTCAAATAACATCCTTACAGATGGAGAATAGTCGTCTTCGTATTGTCCGTCTCTGATAGCCCATATAAAAGCTCCCAAAAACGATCCTGCTACCAGCAGGCTGAAAATCACAAGTATGATCAGTACACTCATTGCTTATTGTTTGATACAAATTAATAGGTAAAGCAGTCAGGGAAGAATGAGGTAAAACAACCCGGAAAATGATATTTGTCACTTTTATCTAAGGCCATATTTTTTCGCCCAAAGACCGCTCATAATGGTCACGAATAATACCACTGATACTGAGCTTATTGGCATCAACAGAGCTGCTACGAGTGGTTTTAATTGCCCCTGAACTGCAAAATATAATCCTATTGCATTATAGGATAGGGAAATAGCAAGACTACCATAAACTGATTTCACGCAGGCTTTTGCATATTTCAGAAAGACCGGCAAACGAGAAAAAGCTGAAGCATCCAATATCGCATCACAGGCTGGAGAAAAATTTCCACAGTTTTCAGTAATGCTGATTCCACAGTTGCTTTGTTGCAGAGCACCTGCATCATTCAGCCCGTCTCCTATCATCATTACCTTCTCATTTTTACACAGCTCTTTTATGTAATCCAGTTTACTCTGAGGAGTCTGATTAAAGTGCAGGTTAAACTGTGGAAAGTAATTATTCAGGTAACTTCTCTCCGAATCATTATCCCCACTTAGTAAGTGAAGCGTATATTTCTTTTTTAATATTCCTGATATCTGTTCAAAACTTTTTCTATAGCTGTTTCTGAATACAAAATAACCTTTGACTTCATTATTGATCTTTACATATACCTTAGAGCCTGAGACCATTCCAGAGTCTTTACTGATTCGAAGGCCAGCAATTTCTGCTGTACCAGCAATGACTTCTATGTTATTAAATTTGCCCCTTATTCCCTGAGAAGGTATTTCGATGAAGGAATCAGGTTTTAAAGAGGTATCCACTTTAAGATAATTATATATGCTTCTGGAAAGCGGATGGGTTGAATTTTTAACAAGGGCTTTTACCATGCTTGATTCTGCATTGGTAAGCTCTCCTTCAAATGATACCTCTGGATTTTCAGTAGTGGTAATAGTTCCTGTTTTGTCAAACACAATAGAATCATTATGGGCAAGCTTTTCAATAGTTTCTGTGTTTTTCAGAAACAAACCATTTCTTCCCAAAATGTTCATCGCTTTGCCAAAACCAAATGGAATGGCCAGTGCAAAAATGCATGGACAAAAAATGATCAGCACTGACACTGCAGCATGCAAAGCAATTCCAGAACCCTTTCCTACCCAATATAGATAGGACCCCAGACTGATGAGCAATACAGCTATTGTAAAATATTTTCCGATTCTGTTGGTGAATTCAACAAGGCCATTGGATTTATCCGTTGCATTGTCTTTGTTCCATAACTGGGTCAGATAACTTTCTGAAACCTCCTTGCTTGTGATGATTTTAACAGCAGGGCCATCTTGTCGCCCTCCTGCATATACCTTTTGTCCTGTTTCTTTTGTGGTCAAACTTGATTCACCAGTAACAAAGCTATAATCAATAACACCGGTCCCCTCAAGAATATAGCCATCAGCTGGTATTATTTCTTTATTACGAATCAGAATGGTATCGCCAGCCTTTAATTTATCCAGTGTAACATAGCACTCAGAACCGTTTTCAATCTTGGTAACTGCCAATGGAAAATAAGACTTATAATCTCTTTCAAATGATAGAGCCTCATAGGTTTTATTCTGATACCATTTTCCTATCAGCAGAAAAAATACAAGGCCAGAAAGAGAATCCAGATATCCAGGTCCTTTACCTGTATAGATTTCATAGATACTTTGTGAAAAGGCTGCAATTATTCCCAATGCGATAGGAAGATCAATATTGACTGTTCTTGTCTTAATTGCATTCCAGGAACTGACAAAATAGTCTGCTGCACAATAGATGAATACAGGAAGAGAAAGGAACAGACTTAAGAAAATGAATAATCCTTTTATATCACCTGAAAATTTATCTGAAACAGATAGATACTCAGGAAGGCTGAGCATCATTATATTTCCAAAGCAAAAGCCTGCAATACCAATCTTATATAAAAGTGCTTTATCAACAGTTTTCCTATTGATCTCTTTTCCGTTAAAATTAATAACAGGTGCATAGCCCAGCGACATCAGCAGTTCAGCGAGTTGCCTTAATGATATCTTGTTATTAAACTGAATGTTTATTTCTTTTTTCCGAAAATGGACATTCGATGTTATTATACCGGGATGAACCCTTTGCATATTCTCCAACAGCCATATGCAGGAGCTGCAATGTATGGATGGGATGTAGAACGTTACACCAAACGTATCTCCTTCATGAAAATCTAATACTTTTGCAATAATGGTTTCTTCATCAAGAAAAGCATATTTGGATTTGCCAGCTTCTTCAATTTTATTTCCGGGATTATGAGTATCCAGTGCATAATAATCGCAAAGGAGATTAGCGTCAAGGATTTCATAAACGCTTTTACAGCCATTGCAGCAGAAGACTTTTGAGTCGATCTTAATATCAGAACCTTCGCATTCATTTCCACAATGATAGCATTTAACTTCATGTTGCTCTATGATGCTTTCCATAGTCCCTCCTTTTGAATCAATTTCATGCTATTGTTAAAAAATATAATACCAGCAGTGATCAGACTTATCAACTTGATTACTTCAGCAACTACATAATACATGTGAGGGGAATTTCCTGAAGGTATACCACCATCTATGATAATCTGTGCTCTCTCATCTAGAGCTGGCAATAGCCAGATGGTCTGGAAGAGAAGAATCATGCATAATAATCCCAGTAGGTATCTGAATTTAATTGGTGGTCTTGTAATGAAACTTAATGCTATTAGAAGAAAAGAGAATAACAGCTCGATTTTGTTAAGTGTACCGAAAACCAGTCTTCCGATACCCAGCCCAATACCAAGAGTGACATTAGGAGCCTTAAATTTAAGAGGGGCTTCAAGAAATGAAATGCCCAGAATCATGCCGGCCCATAAAAATATAAGTAAGAGCATAATTCCCCTGTATCCTTGTTTTTCCATAAATATTATTTTGAACAAAGGAACTCGATTTCAAAAAGGGAATAAATGACAAATATCAGTTTTTCGAATAATATATGTCATCACTGTCTGCAGCACAATAACTTATATTTGAATCATAAATTATTAAAACAATGGAAGAATACTTCTATGAAATAGATCTGTCCTGGAAATCAGAAAAAGCCGGATTTCTTACCTCACATGGAGTTGATGAGATAAAGGTTTTTTCTCCGATAGAAACACCCACTGAAAAAAAGAACCAGTGGACACCGGAACAGTTGCTTGGTGCATCTGTGTCTTCTTGTTTTATGACTACATTTCTGGAAATAGCCGAGAAAAATAACCTTGAAGTAATATCTTATCAAAGTCAATGCTTTGTGAAGCTTGAAAAAAGAGCAGAGAAGTTTACAACAGAAGAAATTCTGATCAGACCTATAGTAAAACTTAAAAATAATAGTTCTTTCCTGCTAGCTCAGAGATGTCTGGATGAGGCGGAAACAGCATGTCCTTCAAGAAGAGCATTAAAAATCAATATTGAGATTCATCCAATATTTGAATAAGCCAGGAAAAAAAACAGGAACCTGATTGGTCAGGCTCTGTCCTCATAGCCCCATTCCCGCTCATTTAAAGTCTTACCGGAATGTTTCCCATATTTCAGTACAGAATATACCATCCATAAAACCAGAAACGGGGATAATGAGAATAGCGATAACATAATCCCCAATTCAACATCCATCCTGGATAAAGCGGTAAATACAAAGAGGTACAGAGTTACAAAGATGACTGATAGTTTATAATTTTTCATACTTGAAAAACCTCTGAACCTATCAAATGTTAAAGGTTATTCTGGATTCATATTCAGTAATTGTGACTTTATATGAAAGGATTTTTATAAATAGGATTATTAAAACTTAACAGCAACAGAGGAAAGAACCAATACACTTTTGTCTGACTGATTATCTTTAGTAAGGAAAACCTTATCCTTAGAATCAAAGACCTTCCCTTCTATTCTCCATAATAAATATTCTGCAAGTTTAAAATTAAGTCCAAACGAACCTGAAAATGTTTGAAAGCCATTCTGAGTTCCTGTATAAATAATGACACCATTTTTATCATTATAATATTCACATCTGGCAACTGCACTTAATTTATCACTGATTGAATAACTTAAAATTAAATTTGGGTTAAACCAGAGATAATTACCTGTCGCTTTTCTTTTCCTCTGAAGGCCGATATCAAAAGCTCCTAACAGCGTGAATCTTGCTATATCAGCTCGACAGTAAAAGTTATTGAAGAATCTTGGTGTAGATAAAGAATCTGTGTTTATTACTCCAGTTATTTGTTCATATGCTCCAACTTCCTTTCCGTAAAAAGTGGAGTAATTCATTAGTAAGTTCTCTGAAGGTTTGAATTGGATCTGTGTTCCTAAAGCTTTGTTTTTATTGTGATCAGTTATGTTTTGCCATCCGTTTAAAACTAAACAACTAATCAATAACTTATCACTTACATCATATGCTGCCCTGACTCCTGTCTCATAGTAAGGTGAATTTTCTGCCATCATAGATCTTGATAAGGTAAGATCTTCTGAAGATATGGCGCTTTCTGCTCCAAGGTGAGAAGTAAAGATACCCGCATCAATCCATAAGTTCTTTATTGGTTGATAACCACCGTAGGCCTCATAAATAAACCTGAGCATTACAGGCTCATTTGAGTAATTATATTCTACATAAGTACCTGCCTGAAGTGCAAGTATTCCCCGCATCTTATCATTAATATAATCAACACCTGCAATACCATTATTAAGGTTAAATTCGTTATGCCTGTTGTGAGAATAAAGAAAACTATTGCCAGTAACCAGTTCACCATCAACACGCGATGGTGGTAAGTTAAAATTATATCCATAATAAATATCCGCAAAACCCCAGAATGATACATCGGGAGCGTCTTTTACGATCAAGCTATCTGATTCCTGTGCGGGGCAAATAATTGAGTTGTTCATCATAAAAATGAACACCAACAAGAAAATCAACCTATCCATTATGGAACAAAGTAAAGTATTTTAGAATTGTTTTTTAAAACTACCGGGAATAGAATATTGAAATTACATTCCTGATTTAAGAAGCACATTGAAAATAATTTTGCAAATATCTGATTTTCAATAAAAATACCTTCAATTACTATTTTAAAGAATCTTATTGGGTAACCATTAGATAATAAATTTAGAAAATAAGGTTTTTTTTGCTTTTTTGCGGCTTCGGGTAAGTCTATCTGCCTGAAAATTTATAGCAATGTTTGATTTATTATTTGAAAATATAAAACGGAAAATTGAGATTACAGAAGAAGATAAGGACTTTTGTAAAACGCTCTTTATTCCTAAAAAGCTCAGGAAAAAGCAATACCTGCTGCAGGCTGGAGATATAGCTGAATATGTCGCTTTTGTTAACAAAGGATTATTAAGGTCCTATTCAGTTGATGATAAAGGAGAAGAACATATCATACAGTTTGCTCCCGAAGACTGGTGGATTACTGACATGAACAGTTTCCTTACCTGTGAAGAGGCTATATATAATATAGATGCACTGGAAGATACTGAAATACTTTTACTGGATAAACCATCTCAGGATAAATTATTTGAGCATATACCAAAGTTCGAACGTTACTTCCGCTTATTGATCCAGGGAAGTTTTATTGCTATGCACAAAAGATTGCTATCCACCATTACCAATACAGCTGAAGAGAAATATATGCGTATGTTAAAAACCTATCCGGATCTGGTGCAAAGGGTACCACAACATATGATTGCATCTTTTCTTGGAATAAAGCCTGAGACAATCAGCAGAATAAGGAAAAAGCAGGCTTCTAATTCCTGAAATTTTATGACTTGTATCAATGCTTTTTCTTGATGCAGATCAATGTCACGAACGACCGATATACCCTATCTTTGTGTTATAGATTTAAATGATTTAAACACAAGCAGAGATGAAAAAGACCATTGCAATTATCGGAGCCGGAGGAGCAATGGGCTCAGCATTATCCAAAAGCCTTGCAGCCAGCGGACATCATATTCTGTTAATGGATAAGGATTCTGAAAAATGTCATAAGACGTATGATCATATTTTTGCAGAATTGCCTAATGCTGATATTGAAATATTGAATTGCATTCATGAAGGTTCATGGGAAGCAGATGTAATCATTCCGGCAGTTGCTTATGAGATACAGCAAGAAGTGGCGGATTATATTAAAGATGTAGTTACCGGGAAAATTGTTATTAGCCTTATCAATCCCCTGAATGAAGATAAGAGCAAATTACTGACCTCTTCGCTCTCTAGCGCTGCTGAAGAGCTACAAGGATATCTTCCTTATTCAAAAGTCGTCAAGGCATTTAATACAATCTTTCCTTCGGATCTCAAGAGTATAACGCATGCAGATTGTTTTATAGCCGGAGATGATGAAACAGCTGTTGCTACGGTCTGTTCTCTTGCAAAAGAATCAGGATTTGTACCTCAACTGGCAGGTAACCTGAGTGCCAGCAGAACGCTTGAAAGCATGATGCTCATTCTTATTCAGTTGTGTAGAAAGAACAATATTCCTGAATCCGGAAGCTTTAAGGTACTTTTTTCAAAAAGCTAATGGTATGATAACCAAAATTGATCTGAATCAACGAATTTTCTTAATCCAGGTCAATGGAAATAAGGAGTCAATTAAATTAACTTTGTGTTATTAAATCACTGAAAAAAAATATTAATTAAATATTAACTATAAAACCAATAAATCTAAATTAAAAACTATGAAACGTAATGGTCTTTTTATCGCAGTAATCTTCGCCTTTTTAGCAATGGCATTCACTGCAGGAACAACAGAGTACAAAGTAGATGCAAAACAAAGCAAAGTAGTATGGCTTGGTAAAAAAGTAACAGGTGAGCACACTGGCGGTATCAACATTGCAGATGGTAAACTTATCTCTAACGGTAAAACTTTCACAGGTGGTTCTTTCACTATTGACATGAACTCAGTGACTTGTACAGATGTTGCTGATGCAGCTTACAATGAGAAGTTTGTTGGACACTTGAAATCAGATGATTTCTTCTCTACTGCAAAATTCCCGAAATCAACTTTTGTAATTACTAAAGTTACATCTACTGGTAAAGATCAGTATAACGTTAAAGGAAACCTTACTATCAAAGGTATTACTAAAGAGCTTGAATTTCCTGCTACTATCCAGACTGTAGGAAATCAGATCAAAGCTAAAGCTAAGATTGTTGTAAACAGAACTCTGTATGATATCAAATATGGTTCTGGTAGCTTCTTCGATAACCTAGGAGATAAAGCGATCAACGATGACTTCGAATTGAATGTCGACCTGGTAGCTGCAAAATAAGCAGAAACAAAAAGAGGGCTGACAATGAATCAGCCCTCTTTTTTTTCCCGAACATAATTCCATTTATTATGAACAGGACAGATTTCTTAAAAATACTAGCATTAATGCCTTTCGCGGGAGGAGCTGTGAATCTTAAAGAACTCAATAAACTCACTTCGGAATTTGAACCCACGGAAACCATGCCTGTTTTATTTCTCGGTCATGGAAGTCCAATGAATGCCTTGCAGCAAAATGAATTTTCCAAGGGATGGCAGGATACAGGAAAAAGCCTTCCTACACCTAAGGCGATTCTTTGTATCTCTGCCCACTGGGAAACAAAAGGTACTTTTGTAACGGCAATGACAAAACCTAAAACCATTCATGATTTCGGTGGTTTTCCAAGAGAATTACATGAGTTTCAATACCCGGCTCCGGGAAGTCCGGAACTGGCTGAGGAAGTAAAAGGAATTGTAAGAAAAACTTCTGTTCAGTTAGATCACAACTGGGGATTGGATCACGGAAGCTGGAGTGTTATCGCCCATCTGTATCCGGGAGCTAATATTCCTGTCATTCAAATGAGCATGGATTATACAAAGGATCCCTTATGGCATTACGAATTGGCAAAAGAACTTTCGGTTTTAAGACAAAAAGGGATACTAATTATGGGAAGCGGGAACATTGTGCACAATCTGCATCGTGCTGACTGGAATACTCAAGGAGGGTTTGATTGGGCCATTGAAGCGAATGAAAAGGTTAAAAAACTGATACTGGAAAACAATCACAATTCCCTGGTTAATTATCATCTGCTAGGGAAAGAAGTACAGCTGGCCGTACCGAGTCCTGAACACTATATGCCATTGCTTTATGCGCTTGGCTTAAAACAGGATAAAGAAACTCCTGTGCTGTTTAATGATAAGACCGAATTGGGATCTATATCAATGACATCTGTTAAACTTTCGAATTAAACTTTTTAAAAGATATAATATGGCAAAATGGATTCTAGACCCGGCGCATAGCGAAATAGGGTTTAAGGTAAAACACCTTATGATCAACAATGTAAAAGGACATTTCAGGTCTTTTAAATCTGAAGTGGAAGCTCCAAGTGATGATTTTAAAGATGCGAAAATTAATTTTTCAGCAGATCTTTCTTCTATTGATACTGGAAATGAGCAAAGAGACGGACATTTAAAATCAGCTGAATTCTTTAATGCTGAAAAACACCCTCAGTTAGTTTTCACAGGGAAGAAATTTGACGGAAGTACTTTGGAAGGAGATCTTTCTATTGCAGGTATTACCAAACCTGTAAAGCTAAATGTAGAATTTGGTGGTGTAGCTAAAGACCCATGGGGTAATACCAAAGCAGGTTTTACAGTAACCGGAAAAATTAACAGAAAAGACTGGGGAATCAACTGGAATGCTACCCTTGAAACAGGAGGCTTTCTGGTAAGCGATGAGGTTGTTATTACTGCTGAAGTACAATATCAGAAACAAGCTTAATTATTTACTACAATACATTACAAAACAGCCCATTCTATTTCTGCTACCCTTAGCAAAAATAGAATGGGCTGTTTTACTTTTAGCATTATAGTAATGCAACTCATCCCTAACCCTTCTCCTGAAGGAGAAGGGAACAGTCGATGAAAATTAATATGCTTTTACATCTGATATAGCTAATAACATATACATTAATGTCCCTCTCCTTTAGGATATAGCCGTCAACTTAAGGAAGAAACAATTATAAATTTGAGATTTATCCTCAGCCCACAAGTTCTCTTTGAAAGAAAAAACAAGCAAGAGTTTGAGCAAGAGCAAGAAACCCTCTCTTTATTTATTAAAAGATCTCTTGCTCTTGCTCAAACTCTTGCTTATCTCTTCATGTAGTCACTAAGTTGACGGCCATGTCCTTGGGATAGGGATTTAGGGTGAGGTTTTTAGTGAATATGCTACACAGTGCACCTCTAAGGAAAACTAAATACTTAATCCTTATAATTTTACACCTTAGTGCCAATCCCCTCTGAAGTAATTCTAATTCCTTTTTAATTCCCTGTAGAAACCTAAGCTGTATTATTAAAGTTAATTCTTGCAGAGTATGGAAAAGACAATTATTGTTTCAAACCGTCTTCCTGTAACATTAAGCAGAAAAGACAACAAGGTAGTCTTCACGCCTAGTCCTGGTGGACTAGCTACTGGACTTGCCGGTGCCAGCAAAGACATGAACTCAGTATGGATAGGCTGGGCAGGTTTTTCCCTTGAAGGATTCCATGAAAATACCGATGAGATTAAATTAAATCTTGAAAAACAAAGGCTTATACCGATTTTCCTGGAAGACCCGGATGTAAATCAGTTTTATGAAGGATTTAGCAATACAACCCTCTGGCCTTTATTTCATTCTTTTCCTACTTATACTTCTTGCCATGAAGAACAATGGGAAGTTTATAAAAAGGTCAATGAAATATTTTGTGAAGAAGTGCTAAGACATGCCGGAGAAGAAGATCTTATATGGATTCATGATTATCACCTCCTGCTATTACCAGGTCTTATAAGAAAAAAACTACCCAAAGCTAAAATTGCCTATTTTCAACATATTCCCTTCCCTTCATATGAAATTTTCAGAATACTTCCATGGAGAGAACAAATACTAGAAGGGGTTACCGGAGCTGATTTGATTGGTTTTCACACTCATGATGATGTAAAACATTTCCTTACTTCCATTCAAAGGATATTGGGCATGGAAAATAAAATGGGTACAGTAAGGGCTGAAGAACGCATATTTAAAGTAGATGCATTTCCCTTAGGAATAGACTTTTTTAAATACTGGGAAACGTCTAAGCTAAAGTCAACAGAAAGACAGGTAGGCTTACATAGAAAACAATTTCAGGATGTTAAAATCATCCTTTCCATTGACAGACTGGATTATACCAAGGGAATACCTGAGCGACTAAAGGCATTTGATGTTTTCCTTGAGAAAAATCCTGAATTCAGAGAAAAAGTCTCACTGCTGATGATCGTTGTGCCTTCAAGGGAAAAGGTTCAGTTGTATAAGGATCTTAAGATGGAAATAGATGAGATGGTCGGCAATATCACCTCCAAATACCGCACAGTGAATTGGACTCCGGTACTTTATTTTTACAGATCATATCCTCTTCAATCTCTTTCAGCCTTTTATAAGTTAAGTGATGTAGCACTGATAACACCTCTGAGAGATGGAATGAATCTCGTCTGTAAAGAATATGTAGCAAGCCGTAATGATGAAACAGGTGTATTGATTCTCAGTGAAATGGCAGGCGCTGCAAAAGAGCTGTCAGATGCGCTGATCATCAATCCTTATAATATAGAAGAATGTGCCAATGCAATAAAGAATGCACTATGCATGCCATTTGATGAACAACAAAGAAGAATGTCTGAAATGCAATACCTTCTCAGAAAATATGATGTTTCAAAATGGACATCTATATTTCTGAAATCTGTGGAGGAAATAGTACAGAAGCAGCAAGAACTGGCGATGAAGAGGCTTACTCCTGAACTTAAACACAAGGTGATCTCAGATTTTAATTCTTCAAAAAACAGAATAGTATTTCTGGATTATGATGGAACGCTGGTATCCTTTCAGAATAAGCCTGAACACGCTAAGCCAGACGAGAATCTTATTGATATTATGACCAGGCTATGCGCTATTAAGGACCTCAAAGTCGTGATTATCTCAGGTAGGAACAAGGAAACATTGAATGAATGGTTTGGCCATTTTAATATGGATATCATTGCTGAACATGGTTTGTGGATGAGAAGAGATAAGAACTGGAAAATGATGTTTCAGCTGAATGATGAATGGAAAAAAGAATTATCGGCACTTCTCAATCACTTTGTTGAAAAAACACCGGGAACATTTATCGAAGAGAAAGATCATTCTCTTGTATGGCATTACAGAAAAGCAGATGATGATCTTTCCAATGCAAGGAAAAAGGAGCTGCTGGACTATCTTCAATATCTGACCACAAACATGGGATTGTCTGTGCTTGAAGGTAATAAAGTAGTAGAAATAAAGAGTGCTTTAATCAATAAAGGAAGAGCAGTTAAAAAATATCTGAAGGCTCCTTTTGATTTTATCCTTGCTGCTGGTGATGACTGGACAGATGAAGATATGTTCAAGGAAATGCCGGAACATGCTTATACTATAAAAATCGGTTCTTCCCTATCCGCAGCTAAATATACGCTTCCTCATTATATTCAGGGTGTAAATTCAGGTATTAGGACTATCTTATCTGAAATTACAGAAAAAACTCAAAAATTGTTTTAATGAAAATCCTTATCATCGAAGACGAGAAAAAGGTAGGCACTGTGCTTAAAAGAGGTCTGGAAGACAGTAATTATACAGCAGATCTGGCATTGACAGGCAGAGAAGGTCTGGACCTGGCAGTGTCACACGAATATCAGTTAATTATATTGGATATAAATCTTCCTGATATTAACGGTCTTGAAGTATGCACTAAAATAAGAGCTCAGAAATCCACGCCTATTTTGATGCTCACAGCCCTCGGTACCATTGATGATAAAGTAAACGGACTAGACGCCGGTGCTGATGACTACCTTCTTAAACCCTTTCAGTTCAGAGAGCTTCTTGCCAGAGTAAGAGCTTTATCCAGAAGGCCACCGGTACATAATGACAAAATATACAGAATAGCTAATCTTGAACTCGACATTGATACTAAATCTGTCATAAGAGGCGGAAAAAGAATTGAACTCACAGCCAAAGAATACGGATTGCTTGAATATCTGATAAAGAATAAGGGCAAAGTGTTATCCAGAGCAGATATAGCCGAGAATGTTTGGGATCTCAACTTTGACACGGGCACTAACATTATTGATGTTTATATTAATTATCTTCGTAAGAAAGTAGACAGGAATTACACACCAAAGTTAATACACACACTCATTGGCCTGGGCTACATTCTTAAAGAAGAATAATATGAAAATAAGAAACAAGCTTACATTTCAATTTACAGGAATTGTCTTTTGTATTCTTGTTCTATTCAGCCTCTGTCTCTATTATGCATTTAGTCAATACAGAGAATTTAACTTCAGAAAGCGACTCAGGGAAAAAGCCTTGAATACCGCTAAAATTCTGATAGAGGTAGAAGAGATAAATTCAGAGCTCTTAAAAAAGCTAAGACGGAATTATCTTCAGTCACTTCATGAAGAGTATGTGAGAATCTATGACAAGAACGATAATCTTGTATATAAAGATGATACGATAAAATTTAAAATTCCTGATGACAAACTGCAAAAGATCAGAGACGACAAAAAGTATTCTTTTAAATTAAAAGACCGGCAATTTGTAGGTCTGGATTATAAAGGAACTTATGTCATAACAGCCTCAGCCATTGATATAGAAGGTTCTAAAGCTAATAATTTCCTGGCTATAGCATTGGTAGCCGGAAATCTCTTCGGATTGATTGTCATATTTTTTTCGGGAAGATTTTTTTCATCGAGGGCCCTTTCTCCTATTTCAGAAATTATTCATGAAGTTGATAATATTAAAGAAGGACATACAGGACTAAGATTAACCAAGCGTAAAGGAAAGGATGAAATCACACAGCTTGCCAATTCTTTCAATCAGATGTTTGACAGAATTGAAGATACATTTGAGCAGCAGAATAAGTTTATAGCACATGCGTCTCATGAATTGCGCACACCGTTGACATCCATTACCAGTGAAATAGAAGTAGCACTGCTTAAAGATCGTTCTACGGAAGATTATAAAGAAACGTTAAGATCAATTCTCGAGGAATCGCTAAGCCTTACAGAGTTATCCAACAAGCTTCTGGAATTGCTTCAAGCCGATAAACAAAGCTTGATTTCTGAAAAAGTAAATCTCAGATATTTATTGGACAGACTTGAAGAAGATGTACTAAAAAGAAAATATTCAAAATCCTTTTTAATTGAAAATAATATAAATAAAGACCTTAGTGAAATTGAAATTACAGGGAATGAAGACCTGATAAGAGTAGCGTTGATGAATGTTATTGAAAATGGTTTTAAATACTCGGATGAGCCTGTAAAACTAATTGTTGATGAGAAGGAAGCAGACAATATAAGCTTTACTGTAATAGATGAAGGTTCCGGTATAGATAAAGATGAGCTTACAAAAATTCTCAAACCATTCTATAGAAGTCATAGAAACATTTCTGCAAGTGGATTCGGCATAGGTCTTTCCCTTACAAATAAAATTATAAAACTACACGGAGGAACATTGAGAATTAACTCTGTAATCAGCAATGGTACTTCTGTAACCCTTACATTTCCAATATAATTTATAAGTTGGATAAATCTTTTCCAAGCATCTTATTAATTTGAAACTGCATGAAGTTATCCATAGACGAATTCCTTTTAGTGTTCTCGTTGAAGTTTAAAGGCTTGATAATATATCCATCAATATCATAGGTCTCTGCCAGAATCCTGTCTTTGTCATCATTGGAAGTAGTCATAATAAATATTCTGACTGAATCATAAATTCTGCTTTCTCTCAGCACTTTTAAAAACTCAAACCCATTCATTTTAGGCATGGAGAGATCTAACACAATAATATCAGGAATAGAAATTTTATTCTTCCCTTCAAGCAATTCAAGCGCTTCAATTCCATTATAAGCAGTATAGAAAATTATGGGCAGATTAAATTTTAGTAACGCTCGTTCAAAACATATTACATCTAATTCATCGTCCTCAATATAAAGAATTGATTTTGCAGCCATTACTATATGATTTTATGAAGCCAATAACGGCTTGATTTCACTACTACTTAATGTATAGAATCAGTTATTAAATTCTCGTTATTCTAAAGACTACATTTAGCATCATTCATTCTGGGAAGAATCTGATAGTTACTAAATAATCTTCAATTACAATAGACAATCTACCTGATAGGCAAATTTTATTCTTTTAGAAAGCTCAGATGCTTCAGAAGTGCAGCATTACCAAGTAAAGATTCACTAAGTTTACAGCCATGTCCTGAAGGAGAAGGCAAAGCGATGAGGTTCGTTTGCAATGATACGATAACTTAATACCTCATCCTATTTAAATCTTTCAGAAAATCAATACAACACAAAAGAGAATCCTAATCCTAGAGTTATAACATCGAAAAATAGAGACTTGATGTATGTTTGAAATTAGAATTCGATTAAAATTTCTTAATATAAAAATCGCCTCCATAAGTGCATAGTGACACTCACAAGCCATAAGAAGAGAGCCTAAACACCTTAAAAGGTTCATTCATAGGCATATTAGTATTGAAAGACTGCAAAATAAGTTTTACTTAATATATGGGTTCGTAGGAAAATTTTACAATAGCAGGAAAGCTATTTATCAAAGATGAATTAAACACGAATCTTCAGGACATGCCCATCAATTTCGTAAATGTTTGTTTGATCATGCTGAACTTGTGAAACCTGACCTATTGGAAAAATGAAAATTACCCTATCTGCAGAGCGTTGATTAAAATGGCAGAATGACCATTCGATGATTGTATTTAGGAAAAGGTCAATTTCTTGAGATATAAAAATAGGCAAGCCCATATCAGACTGTCGACGCGCTCATATTTCTATGTTGGAAAAAATGTTATGTGACTTTTTCAAGTACAGATAAACGATTTTTTTATATATCCGTGAGCATTCGATGGTCAACAGCACGGGCTTGCCACTTCAAATGTATGAAATTTATAGAATCTGAAAAGGGATTTCAGTAAAAAAAATCAAATAATATTTATTCTTCAAACTGATTCCCTTATTGGAACTTCTTTTAACAAATATTCGTTTCCCCAGTCTTTTAATGCATTCATGATCGGAATCAGAGCTTTTCCCTTAGATGTCAAAAAATATTCAACACGGGGAGGAATTTCAGGGTAAATCACCCTTTCAATCAAACCATCCTGTTCCAATTCCCTCAATTGAGTTGTAAGCATTTGTTTGCTGATATCCTTTAACATCATACTTAGTTTCCCAAATCGATTGATATCGTTAATGATCATATAGACAATCAGCATTTTCCACTTTCCTCCTATTACGCTTAAAGCCGCCGTAACCGGACAATTTTCAACATTTTTGAGTTTGAAACTTTCCATAATATACTGATTTACAATATTAGTATGATTTCAATGACTATATCAGTTTTATATAACTACTTACAAAATAAAGACTAAAAAGTTAGAATTGCAATGTAATTACAGACAAAGATCCGGAGTCAAGTCAAGAAGTTCTTTACAACTAGTTTACAATCTCAAATTCTAAAAAACGACTACTATGAAAAATTATGTAATAACAGGTTCAATTGGACATATCAGCAAACCAATAGCAGAAAATCTTATTAAAGCTGGCAAGAATGTAACTATTATCACCAGCGATGTCAATAAGGTAAGCCAGATTGAAGCGCTTGGGGCTAAAGTGCTGACAGGCTCTCTGGAAGATAGTCAATTTGTGAAAGATGCCTTTAAAAATGCAGAGGTAGTTTATACCATGATTCCTCCATTGATGAAAACCAATGACCTGAGAGGATCTCAACTTAAAATTGCTTCCAATTATGCTGAATCTATTCGCGCAAATAAAATACCATATGTAGTTACGTTGAGCAGTATCGGTGCACATTTGGGAAAGGGCTGCGGTCCGGTAGATGCTTTGGCAGCCTATGAAAAGATGCTGGATCAGATACCAGGCTTAAATGTAAAGCATCTCAGACCATCATACTTTTTCTATAATCTTTTTAATCAAATAGGTTTAATAAAAAATCTGGGGATTGCGGGAGGTAATTTTGGAAATAGTGATGCAAAGCTTCCACTTGTACATACTAATGATATTGCCGCGGCTGCAACTGATGAATTGCTGCACCTTAATTTTAAAAGTAGTTCCTTTAGGTATGTTGTGAGTGATTTCAGAACAACACAAGAGATAGTGCAGGTTCTGGGAAAAGCAATAGGAAAAGATTTTCCATGGGTTGAATTTACAGACGAACAGCAGAAAGAAGGACTTCTGAATGCCGGACTCTCCGACAGCCATGCGGAAGCATTCACTGAAATGGGTATTGCAATAAGAACAGGGAAAATGTTCGAAGACCTTTATAAACATCAACCAGCTCTCAGTCCTGCCAAGCTTGAAAACTTTGCCAGTGAATTTACCTTTATCTATAACTCTTAATGAACAGTTCAACCATCAGGTATTTTATTATGAATACCTGATGGTTTTAAATCAAGATCTCTCCCAAAGCTACACCATGGCCAATCCCCAGACAGGTCACAATTTTCCTTCAGCTAAAACCTTTACATTTAATGGAATCAATATTCTAAATTCATCTTTCCTATTTTAGGAAACTCAACTGAACAACAATTTACCATTTTAAGATTTATCCTGGAGTAGCTACTTGATTTAAATAAAAGGTTTACCCAAGCTCTGTTGATATAGACAGAGTGGGTATGGTGATGGGCCATGGAGCATGTTAAAGTTAGAAAGATTATAACTTAAAGATTTTTTACTTTGAACTTTAAACTTTGTACTTTTTTACTTACTACTTAAAACTTATTACTTAAAACATTTTACTTCTTCTTTTCATAAATTAAAAAGCAGAATTTGTAAAGCAAAAGACCCACCTTATAAATTACTCCCCAAGTGATTGATCTGAACTAAATAAATTGGAAGAAAAATTTATCTATTCTATGATCAAAATTAAAAAGTCCATCTACAGCATTATGATGCTGTTTGCTGTAGGAACAGCAGTGGCGCAAGTACCAGCAACAGAATTAGCATATCCAAGACCCGAGAGAATCGATGATTTTGGATCAGCTGTAGCTGTTTATGACCATTACACGGTTGCATCCTCAGAATTTGAGAATGACAATTATTATAACGGTGGAGCAGGAACGTACCACGGTACAATCCGCTTATTCAGTAACAATCAATATGTGAGAACATATACATATGGGAATGGCGCCAGCATTGGTCTGGGGAAAAAGAATAATGTAGCTATAGGTTCTCAATGTATAGCTGCAGGTGCCCCTTCTTATGTAACAGGTGGTGCAAGCGCTGGTTTGGTAATCATTGCAAACAAACTGAATAACGGCGAATACCATACTACCTTAAACTACCATCTTTTGCCTGAGGCAAATGATGTGGTGTCTGGTTTGCAATTTGGTGATGCTGTTGCCACTGACGGAGACTGGATTGCTGTCGGAGCACCGGGCAGAAATAATTCAGAAGGCGGTGTATGTATGTTTCAGAGAACGGGTTACCTTCAGTGGGTACGCAGAGGCTGGATTCCTGTAACCGGACTTCAGTATGCAGACTACTTTGGTAAGGTTGTAAAACTTTCAGGTGATCAGTTAATTGTAACAGGAGGATCCAAAGTTTACATTTATAAACTTACTAATGGTACCTGGACAAGCGTTGCTCAGCTTTCAAATGTTTCTGGTTATGGTTATAGCCAGGTAGACATTACAGCAAGCCATGCTGCAGCTTCAACTTTTGGTTCAAATGGCGAATACATTGTTCAGCTATTTAAAAAATCAGGAACAAATACATGGGCCCTTCATCAGACTTTGACTGGACCTGCTAGATTTGGTCTGAACGTTGCAATCAGCGGACAGGGGCTGATCATTTCAAATAATGAAAGAGTATATTATTATCAACTGCAAGGAAGTCCGTTTAATCTGATTGGTTCAATTTACATTCCTCAAAATAATCTAGCAACGGGCAGAAAAGACAAAGTAACTGTAGGAAATTCGATAGACATCCACAATGAGAGAATCATTGTAGCTGCAGTGAATACAAACTACACTTTTAATGATAATGCAGGAGCTGTATTTACAGACTCTTTCTGGAATGGATGGGCTAATTCAAATAATTTAAGATCTGCAGAAACTGAAATGGAAACTGCATCTGTCTTTTCTGTTTATCCGAATCCTTCAGCAACAAACGTTTCTGTTACTGCTGCAGGAGAAATTGTGAAAGCTACTGCTACAAGCACTACAGGTGAAGTTATCAATCTTGGATTTGCTGAAAAAATGCTTTTGGTAGATGGACTAAACACAGGTCTATATCAAATAAAGGTAGAAACCACTAATGGTTCATTCACTACAAAGTTTGTAAAACAATAATATTATTCATTATATAAAAAGACATCATGAAAACTCATGACGTCTTTTTATTTTTTTCTTACTCTAATCCGTGGCCTACCACCCGACAGGCCACATTTTTCCTTCGGCCACATAAAATTAATTTGACTTTATTTAAATTTGAGTACTCGTAATTCCTTTTATTTTTTTCCTACAGGCTCCCGTATAAATGTCGCACCCTTTTGCTGATGCTCAAGTCTGACACTTCCTTTAGGTTCTTTCTTCATGCTCGTATCTGCCTTGGCTCCTACACTACCTTTGGTTATGGTCACACCACCATCCACTGAATAAAGCGCACCTGTAACATAAGAAGCTTCATCAGAAGCCAGGAATAAATATACATTGGCAATTTCTTCCGGTGTTCCTTTTCTTCCTATTGCAGTTGCATTCACAAAGGACTCAACCATTTCTTCAGTCACCCCGCTTTCATCCGTATTCAACCAGGAAGTATTTATCGGTCCGGGACAAACACAATTAGCTCTTACGCCATATCTCGCTTGTTCAATTGCAACTCCGCGCATGAATGCATGGATAAAAGCTTTGGTTCCTCCGTAAGGAGTATTATCCGCTATTCCTATCTTACCCGCTTCAGAACCGGCAGACACAATGTTTCCTTTACTTTTCTGAAGCTCAGGTAAAGCATATTTGGTCATCATGAATACCGATTCAATATTGTTTTTAACAAGGTATCTGAATGCTTCATTCGAATATTCTGTCAACTCATTGATCTCAGGAAACACTCCGGCATTGTTAATCAGAATATCAAGCTTCCCAAAAGTATCTACAGCAGTCTGTATACATGCTTTTGCATTTCCTTCTTCTGAAATATCGCCCTTGAAAACCACTGCTTCTCCACCTTCGTCTTTTATATATTTAACCGTATCACTCACAGGATCTTCGGGAAAGCCGCATACTACAACTTTTGCACCTTCCTGAGCAAATCGTTTGGCGATAGCCTCTCCAATTCCTGTTCCCGCCCCGGTAACTATAGCCACTTTATCCTCAAGTCTTCTCATATCATTCATTGCTCTTCTTGCATAAGGAACATTCTATTTACTTTGCCGGTTCAACTTATTACCATACCAAATGGTAGCTATGATTTATAGGTCATTTAAGATTACAATAGAATGTTAAAAGCTTAATTTTTTTTAACATTTTGCATAGTGGCCTCAGAGAATAGGCCATAGAGGAGTATTATGATTATTAGATTTAATGGTCTTTAAATTTGTTCCCTTAACGATTAAAAAACGAGTACCCAATGTTGATGTACAGCAGAAAGTCCTGTTGCTGATTGCTTTTGAAAACGGACATCTCAATGGGGCCAGCGGGGGAATTGAAGCCAACCGTAATTCCATAACCCCATAAAAAATGTTCGGGATCAGTATCCGAAAGAGTGAATTGGTTGATGCGCTGGCCCGCCGTGGCCACATTTACTCTAGGGATGATATACAGTACTTTGAAGAGTTGCTGTTGCACTCCCAATTGGACGTTGACTACATTGTTCATTAAAAAAGGAGATAATCGGTGGCCAAACTCCTTGATACCAACAAAGGGAATGTTCCGTTGGAAATTTTCCCGCATCCCGCCCAATCCATAAAAATGGCTCAAAGTCAAATCGGTGTTATAGGTGAAGCCGGCAAAACCTGAGGAAGTCAAGGTAGTGGTGCGGCTTAAAGGCAAGTAGTTTTGAATGCTTGCATATACTTGTTGAAAGCTGGACTTAATATCTTGCTTGCTCAGAGGCAGATCTGGTAGCACAAGACCAATGTCCACCCCTGCTTCATTGGCCATGCGATAGCGGTAGTTGAATACCTGGGAGGCCGATGCATAGATTTTCCACCCTCTTGAAGGATAGTTGACTGCGTTCAGTGTGTTCAGTCGAAGCATGAAATAGGCGGCAAAATTGCGGCTCTGCACATAGGTGGCGATATTGGCGCTGTTGACCAGATTGCGCATATTGGAGTATTCATTTTGTATGCCGATATGAGCACTTGCCTCATTGGCTATTTTCCGTTGAAGTTCCAGGCCTACAGAATAGGTATTCATCTTACTCAATCGGGAAATACTCAACACATTCCCAATTGCAAGAGTAGTAGGCACATCGTATTGATCAAATGTTCCAAAGAGATTTAGTTGTGAGAGGCGTTTAAGTCCAAAATATTTTCCATACTGGCTTCTTGCACGAAGGTTGTCCCCAATACTTAAATTGGTATAGAAGCGGGAGTTTTGCAAGAACAAGTTTTTGGCAGTAAACTTAAAGATGAAAGATGTTTTAAAAAAGGTGTTGTAGTTAAAGTCCAGCTTGGCAGTATAGCGGCTCGATTCTATCACGTGAATGATCAAACTGTTTTCACTCGGATCTTCGCCAAAATCCATCTCATAATTAATCTTCCTAAAATTCAAGGTACCCATTAACTGGTTAATGGCCTTGTCCAGTTCTTCACAGGAGATCGGTTTGCCGCATTCTAACCCCAGACTACCGATCACGTAGGAAGAGGAATACGTTTTCAAACCCCGAACTTCGATTTCAGCAAAAGAAAAGGAAGGTCGTTTAGGAAGTTGAACCGTGCGTTCAAATTCTCCGGGATATAAAGCGTTCAAAGAATCCTTTAAGGCCAAGAGCGCAGTACGCACCGAATCCCCCTTTGCTCTCCCAACCTTTATAATTGCCTCCGCTTTGGGAAAGTCTCCTACTGAAAAGCGATTCAGGTCGGGTTCTATCAGGAGGTCTACCATTTTTTTCTGTCTTTCCACATCCACGCTTCCCGCAAGCGACATGGCCTGAAACAATACGTTAGCGATGGAGTGCAGTTTGTTTGCCGGTAAGGCAGCCGAACTTACATTTACTCCAATAATAATGTCAGCCCCCATTTCCTTGGCTTCGATAACAGGGAAGTTGCGAAGTATCCCTCCGTCTATCAAGTATTTTCCTTCGTACATCACTGGTGTGAAAAAAGTAGGAATGGCCATGCTCGCCCGCAGCGCATTGGCAATATTCCCGCTGTCCAGGACCTCTACTGCCCCCGTTTCAATATTTGTGGCGATGCATTTAAAAGGAATAGGATAGTCAGTGAATTTCGGTCTGTCCGCTACCGGCTGGATCAAGCGGGCAAATTCCAAACCCAACATATGTCCTTCTAACAAACCATTGGGCATTCTTACCCTTTTCTCTTCAAAACTAAGTTCAAAATTATATTGCCCATACTCCGCCTTGTCTTCAGGCGATAAATAGTTCAAGGGAATCTGGTTGGAAAGTAAGAGGTCCCATTTTTCTGAAACTGCTATTTTGTGGATGCTGTCTGCCGAATAGCCCATGGCGTACAAAGCACCAACAATGCTGCCCATGCTGGTGCCTGTGATGTAGTCCACTTTTAAGCCCACCTCATCCAATACTTCTAAAATGCCGATGTGACCAAGTCCTTTGGCACCACCTCCGCTTAATACCAATCCTATTTGGGGTCGTGTCTGAGTTTGCGCATGACTTCCAAAGGAAAGGCATAACAAAAGCGACAAAGAGTAATAGAAAAAACGCATAGCAAGGAATCAGAGAAACAGTTAATAATTATGACAAAAAAACGATTGAAAGTCTTTACCAATCAAGCTCTGGCTGAATAACTTATTATTCAATACAGACCATATTTCTGATCTCAATTTCAGAGAATAATTTATGGAACTGATAAACAAGAGAATAATTAAGAAAAAAACGTTTGAAGCGTATTTTTTAATTTGCATAATAAGAATACTATTAATCAAAGATACCAATAATTTAGGGCTTTTTTAAACGAAAACCTCCTCTCCCTAGCTGGCTTACACAAGGATTTAACAAACTGATTATCTGTTCACTAATTCAATCTCTTAATTCCTTTATTATCGAATGTTTGTACGAAAAAAAGAGGAACAATAGAGAAGAAATAAAACAAAATATTATTTCGAAAAAAGTAAAATTTCTTTGTAAAATATTTTCAACAAGAACATGACACACTCAAATCTGATTGGTATAAGGAATAAAAAATGTAAGTTTCATTATCACCTATGTCCAGTCTGATAGTTTAATCTTTAAATGAATCTTGCCACCCATATTAAAACCTTCAATTACATTCCCGTCATTTTCATTGTTGTACAAAAAATAAGGCCCAATCTCATCCAGCATTTTTATACTCAAAGAAGAATATTCAAAATAGATGATCCATGAAAAAGGGACACTCGCTTTCCCCGGAAAGTCAACAATTTGAAGCAAAACTCCTTCTTTTATTTCCTTCATGAAAGTTGAGATGACTTTATTATGAAGGCCAGCTATCTCCGGACTGGTCTTAGCCAAATACAATGTGGTATCTTCATCATATACATCTGAATGCCAATAATCCTCAAGCCTGAAGTATTCCTCATAATCAAGCTCTACTAATTCAATGCTAAAATTATCTTTTTCAATCAGGAAATATGGCTTCTGCTCCTTCTCTATTATTTCAGGCTCCTTATTTCCAATTGAAAAAAGCCTACCTAAGCCTAACCAAACAAGAATGATAATTAAACCTACAAGTATTACCGAAATAAGAATAATTAAGACTACAAGTAATAGAGGAGCAAGTATCAATAGAATAGGCACCTTAATTATTGCAGGCATTGTTGATTCTGGTTTATAAGAATAAACCTTCTCAAACTCAATTTTCATTATAGAACTATTAATATAAATTTTAGAATCCGATATTTAATAAAAGGACCTTTTCTCTGACTCTTGTCTTGAAGGAGAAGGAAATAATATATAATTTCAAGACTAATATTGTTTTACATATCTATCAAGACCTTACCCTAAATCCCTTTACTGAATGAAAGGGATTTTAATGAGTATGATAGTTTCAATATTAATACTGAACAAAACTATACCTATACATCTCACTTGACTCCTGCCCTTCTGGCATATAAGCCATAAAAAATCCATCTTCAGCAAAGTAAAATTGAAAAGGTGAAAGAGGAATCACATACATTTTAGATTCACCTGTAATAATGTTATAACTGAACAATTCAGAGTCGTTCGAATCGGTTTTATAAAAAAACAATTTGTCTTTATAAGGGAATTTTAAAACGCAATAATCATTTCCATTTTTGATAACATTTCCATTTCCTAAAATCATATCATTATTTACGAAGTTGATCTTATATAGAAGAGTATCCCCTTTGGAAAAAGAAATTTCTTCAAGATCATATATATAGTATAATGAATCGTTATAAAATAAGAGTTCATCAAAATTGAATACCTTATTATAGTCCTCAATGAATAACCTCTTTTTATTACTATTTAAAACTAATGTATTGGTTTTTAAATTTGGCAACTCCAGATTAGAGATCGCGAAAAATGCGGTGGAGGGAACACCTGCATCATCTGTAATCATAATTTTAACCTTGCCGGTATTATTCCTCCCCAGCTTGGTTTCAGATGGTGTATATCCACCTCTAATATTCTCTCTGAGAAAATCTTTTGCATACTTCATCAAATCAATTTGACTATAAACCTTTCCAGAAAAAGGATTATAAACATCAATCAAACTTTCTTCTTCATGTAAGTTTGCAGCAATTTTATCTCTGCTGAATGCCAAGAAAAACAAACCGCTTTGTTCCAGCTCAAATACCTTCTTATTAATACTATTGATACTAATACTGTCTATAGCAGTTACATTCAGATATTTTTCAAAATTGACAGTATCAGAAACTACTACTTTATTACTATTAGCAATAGCCGCTCTGCCAAAACTGTCCTCTGCTGTCTTTACTTCTTCTTTCTCTTTTTCCTTTACACTGCAACTTGCAATATAAAAGAATATGATAGCGATGATTACTCTTTTCATTAATATTCAATTAATAGTATTATTTTATTTACCCTCCCTCTCACCGCACCATACACAACTATTTCAAAGTCCCGAATAACCTGTCCCAAACCTTGGTATAAAACCCGAAGTTGTGTTGCTCATGCTGATGATGATCCACATGGAAGCCTGTATTGGCGAGCCATTGAAAACATACATTGTATTTAACCGCTTTCGGTACGATTTCTTTACGCAGATGCCCGATAATGCCCATGGCAACATTAAATACCAGGTAAAGCATTACTGCATAGATAGAAAAATCCACAGCAAATAATAACATCAGCCAGAGCGATCCGAATCCCATCACTTCTATCGGGTGCAGGACAAACAAAGAAATAGCCGTTGGCGTATCATATGCATGATGAAGATCATGATACCTGTATACGAAACTCATCTTGTGTATTGCCCGGTGAAATACATACATCAACAGATCCATTGCAAAGATCAATACCACAAAATCGATCAATATATTTAAAAGATCGGATTCCAAATGGAAAACAATAAAGCCGTATTTGAAAAGCAGATACCCTGCAAGCGTTACAAGTGTGTTAAAGAATATAGTAGCAAAGGTCCAGTAAATTTCTTTTAAGCTGATCAGGCGTTTCATTTCCGTCAGCAAACCATCAAAGGTAAAACCCAATAGCACAGCCATAAGTGCAATAGCTGCATTTTCCACTAAGAACAAAAGGAATAAGGAAATAAGATTTAAACTGTATAAATAAGCAAAGAACGCTTGCATGTACTAAATATTTTATAAACAAAATGAAAAGGTAATTTCGTCGCAGAAAAGAACTATCTTCTGTCTGCTGATCATCTAAATTACTCATTTTCTATCCTATGTTCAAATTATTCAATTGGCTTTTTAAGGAGCTTATGTTACAGAAACATACATGTGTGAATATATTTGCAATCACGTATTATATTGTGCTCCAGGGAAGAGGAATGAAACGCTGCAAGTTCTCAATCACACCTATCCAACTCTATCCTTATTTCCTGTACAGATCGATATGAATGATCTCCCCATTGCCTGTTAATATAATTAACCAGGTTGGTGATCTCTATATCTGATAATTCATTGTTTCCAGGCATACTTCCAATGAACTTTTGTCCATTAACAATAATGGTATCATTCATACCATTTCTTACTATACAAGGAAGTTCAGACTTTTTATCAATCAAAAAGTCTGAACCTGAAAGAGGTGGGATTAACTTTTTTAATCCCTCTCCTTCTTTACCATGACAATTAGAACATTTCTTTTGATACGTTTTTTCACCTGTAGTCCCGTCTGCACAGGATGCCAGCAATATAAAAAGAATAACCAGGTATATTAATTGCTTACTTGCCTTCATTGAGAAGAAGTTTTATATCCTCTATAAGTTTTGCTGTAGCCTTATCATCCGTTCCATCATAGTAACCTCTTATCCTTCTTTTTTTGTCAATAAGAATGAGTGCTCCACTATGGATAAATCCACCCGGAGCCTCTTTGTCTTCTTGCGCACTTACCAGATAACTCTTTGCTATTGCATAAACAGAATCTTTCGAACCATATACAAGATGCCATTTAAAAGAATTTATATCTAACCTGTTTGCATAATCTTTTAATACAGGAATAGAATCATGTAAAGGATCTATAGTATGAGATAGAAAAGAAACCGTATTGCTATCTTTGTATTGATCATATACCTTCAACAGATTACTTTTCATCACAGGACAAATTGTGGGACATGTCGTGAAGAAGAAATCTGCAATGTAAATTTTATCATTGAATGTAGCAAGACTTACCCAGTTACTGTCCTGATCCCGGAATCTAAAATCAGGGATGGTGTGGTAAATGGTGTCTTCTACTATATTTCCCTTCTCATTCCTTTCAGCCAATTCCTTAGGGCCCAGAATAGGAAGTTGTCTCGGTGCCTTATTACAAGCCACCATCACATAGAGACCAATTATGAGTAATAGAATTTTACTTTTAACCATTTTGTTAGTGCTTGTATTTATTAAGTATTATCTGACCCGAATCAAGACTGTTTTCGATCACCTCCTTTACATTTGTTATGACAACTATCTGATCATTGTAATATTTCTCTTTGACGCTCTTATCAATGGATTCAGAAGGTTCTTTATAATTCCTCATCCAGCCCATCATGGCTTCATCAGCTTCCTCAAGACGTTTAATCTGAAGCGATATTTCTTTTTTATTATCCTCATTTATTGTAGAATTGTTTAATTGCTTCAGCTCTTCTTTAAGAGTGACAATTTTATCCATCTTTTCCATTTCACTGTCATGCAAGGCCATCAACTTCTCTCTTTTTGAAGCTCCACTTTCTGAGCAGGAAGATAAAGTATAAAGACAAACACCAGTTAGAAAGAGCGTTTTGCAGATGTATTTTTTGAGTCCCGAATAGGTGCACTTCATGAATTCGCTTTCATTCTTCATATAAACTTTATTAATGTTTAGGATTAGTGTTTTAATTCCTGTCGTTAGAATAATGCCTTGATTAGTTTATAATAAATCTCTTTGCTTTAGTTTTGTCACTTTTCTATAAGCCAGCGAGAACTATAGCATTAATCAAGTTAATGTTTTATTCTATCGATCTGTCAAAGCCTTTAAAAAGCTTATCAAATCAGCCTTTTCCTGATCTGTAATATTTAAAGGTTGTATGATCGGACTTTTGTTAGGATGCTTATGACCTCCTTTACTGTAATGATCAATAACCTCCTCCAACGTAGCCATGCTCCCGTCATGCATATAAGGAGCAGTTTTTTCAACGTTACGAAGAGAGGGAACTTTAAACTTACCTATGTCCGATGGGTTTTGAGTAATCCTTGCCCTGCCTGAATCTGCATATACCGAATATAGCCCGTTATTACGAAAACTGTTATCTGTAAATGTAAAACCTGTGTGACAATGAAAGCATTCTCCTTCTTCTCCGAAAAAGAGATTCATTCCGTTGATCTGAGACTGAGTAAGAGCACTGGGATTTTCATCTGAATATTCGTCATATGCAGAGCTGCCGCCATACAAAGTTCTTTCAAAGCAGGCAATTGCCCTGGTAAGCGCATAAACACTCGGCTCCTGATTATAGGCTTTTTGAAATAACAAGGGATATCGGGCATGCTTCTTTAATCTCTCTACAACCTTATTGACATCAAAGTCCATTTCATTGTGATTATCAATCGGTGCGAGCACTTGTTGCTCGAGTGTGGGATTGCCTCCATCCCAGAACATAGAAGGTTGATAAGCTACATTTAAAAGAGAAGGTGCATTCCTTTCTCCTATCCTGCCGTCAATCCCGATGCTTTTGGGAAGGTTATCTGCAAATAACTTATCCGGCAGATGACAAGTTCCGCAGGAAATGGTGCTGTCTCTAGATAAAATGGGATCGAAAAACAACAATTTACCCAGCTCAATTCTATTCTGCGTCGGAAGATTGTCCAGAGGAATATCAGGATAAAGAAATCCTTTGGGTAACTGCAAGGTAATAACCGTATTAGCTTTCTCCATTACTTCAGCTTCCTTACCTTTCTTACAGGACACAAGCGATAAGAGCAAGCATGGGATATAGTAAATAAAATAATTTCTTACGGCTACAAAATTATAACCGTAAGAAAAAGACAGAGACCTCATTGGATAACACTAAACATTGTTTGAATATTATTTGCCAGTTTAGTTGCCAAAGGCACTGATCCCATAGTATGAGAGGCATTTTCAGTTTTAATATCTATACCTGTAAAAAAATTATTAAGGTAAGTTTGTACATGAAGTGTTTTCTTATCGTTTGCATTTACTGCAAAAGATACATTATCTAAATTTACTTCACGATAAAGCATATCCATGCCTATATGATAAAATAATGGATGACTGAACTGACCAAAGGTTTGTACATCCGTATTGGTGTTGGTAGTATCACAGCTTCCTTCCATCATTAAAAAGATATATCCGGAGCTCCAGCTCCAGTGCATCCCAGGACTTTGAATAGCCAATGGATTATTTGTTGGATACACAGTAGGGTCTGCATGATTTGTAACAGAATCTATACCGACAGCAAACTTCAAGCCTTTATAGTCACCCACAGGGACTTGACCCAGATCATAATCTTCTGTTGCCGGATTTACAAGCAGATATTTTCCTGTAATAGGATACTCGCTTCCATCCTGCTTAACAAGACGAATGTTTGAAACATAATATCGGAAACTGGACAGCGTATATCTTGCACCTGCTTCTGTAGTAAAGACAGAAGTAAAATCTATCGGCTTATTACCTATTACAGTAGACATCTTAAGCGACAGGTTTTGAGTCTGAGTGGCAGGCTGAGGTGTGTCTTCTGTATTCTTGCAGCTTGTAAGCATTATGAATAGTAATGATAGTATGGACAGAAATAAATGATGTTTTAATAGCATATTTGTGATGTTTACAATGTTTATTTATAATGTTTATAAAGTAATTTAAAAGCATAAAAGACTTCACCCTAAATCCCTCACCTGAAGGAGAGGGACTTTAATGTGTATGTTATTAGTCACATTAGTTTTAATTCAAACATTTTTATCGTCGACAGTTCTCTTCTTCTTTAGGAGAAGGGTTAGGGATGAGATTTAAATTGAGCAATTGGAATAGCAGAGCTCTTTAGTTTTGCTCTTCTATTTTGTGTTAAAGTGTCAGTGAAAACGGCTCTATGAGATACACCAATCCTGTTCTTCTGTTCTTACAGAAGTTTCCATTACATTCATGCATAACAAGGCACAACGACTGTGCGTTTTTAACATCATTGATATTGCAATGACAGAAAGCAATGCAGTTGCATTATTTTTTCCCTGATGAATTCACATCATAGAATAATTTGCAGTAATGATGAATGCTGAAATAAAGGAATGGATTTCTCCTTAGCTGTTCTGCCGGGGAGGATGAAAGAATGAAAAATAAAGCTGTATATGGTTGCCCTTTTGGTACGGAGCAAAATCAAATGAGGAAATCTGAATTAAATTGAAATGAACAGAAGAAACGTGTTCAATAAATTGAGTTTCAGAAGAGGTTTTATCAGAACTTAAGCCGTTTGTTTTTTTGCTTTCATTATCAAGTTGCTTCTTGAGATGACATTTTCCCAGACAACTATTACCTGCTTCATTTCTTTTGACACAAAGGGTTTTAGCAATGACAGCCCTGTTCGCTTCAAAAGAAGCAACGATCATGAACTTACTGAAGTTGTGCAGTAATATTCCGAAAATGGCCGCTATAAGTAATAAGTTTTTCAAACCCCTGAAAGATGTGCAAATATATATCAGAAATAAACAAGTGCAATTTTATATTTCAGAAATTTAAAACTGATTTTATTCTTTAATTGTATTACTGATTCACAATAAACTAATTACTCTCCTTTCTTTATACATTGGCGTTGATATCTTTTTATTGCATTGATTCACTGAGCTATATTAACTAGGTCAGGCCTTTTTTAAAACTTTTGACTTTCACTTCTTTTACTTTCCGTTTTACGCTTTTCGGCCCAATAGTCCTCGTTTGCTTTTCCACAGACTTGGCTAGTTAGAATAAACTTAACGAGGATTCACGAGGATAGCGATTGCATCGCTATTCCTTCCCCCCGATAGTCCATTTTACTCCCTCTATAACCTTCCATATTCATCTTTTCCATTTTCACGATTGATTTCTAAAAGCGTACTTGGTAAAAATTTACTTATTTTTATATGCAGTCCCATTTACTCAACATTTTTCTGAATAACCTTTAACCAATTCCAATAGAAAAAAAGAAGAAAAGAATGTCATTCAAATTAGTAATCATATTGTCAATTATGGCTCTATTGGCTGGTTGCAGCTCTACAAGATTCAAACCTTGTTGCCGGATCAAGTCAGGATACGGAGGCATGGAGCGCATAAAAAAAATGGATCTTAGGAATGAGGAAATTGTTAATGTAGCGAAGTTTCAGACAATAAATTATATCATCCTTCTTAACAAAAAGGATGTTACCAATGAATTAGAAAGGAAGCTTAGCGACACCATAAACGTTAAGAAATTAATCAATGCAGGTGATACTTTAAACTTAAGAGAACTTTCTGGCGTTACTAATTTTGATTTAAGAAAAGCTATTATAAAGCAGATGAATATCGGGAAAGCAATTGTTACAGAAAAGAAAACCGGTCTCAGAGTGGTGCAGATTTGCAGACGAAAATACAATTACCAGAATGGCCCCAAAGAAGGGCGTGGCGGAATTGAATTTACAGACCTTAAGAATAACAATGTTATTATAAGTCTTTCTTATTGGATTTCTTAGAAATGGAATAAACTGAACATCGCATTATGTAACCTTTAATTTATGAGAATATTTTTTTTGATAGTTTTGATTTTTATTTCCGGAGTATGGGGTGCACAGGCACAAACAGATAGTTTAAGATTTCCCATAAATGGGAAACTTCCCTCCCGCTTTAACGAAGCAGTTTCAGTACAGACAAAGGTGTTTGATCAACTTTTTTTCATGGACAGCACGACTACCAGGCATTATCCTGCTTCCTTTATGCTTGATAAGATTGATAATGACAGCAACCATTATTATCTTTTTTTAGCGGAATATTGGATAGCATTTCATTACAGTGAAATAATTCCTGAGTTAATTAAACGAGTGACTCAAAAGAAAGAGGTAGGTCTGACCAACTATGCGGACTTAATCATATGGGATAGAGTTCTTGCAGGGCAAATGAAGTCTTTTGGTCATGGAGGTGTTTCAAGAGATGATCTATTTACAGTTGCCGGAAGAGCAAACCGATTGCTGACTATAATAACAGGAGAAGACTTTGGCCATGTATCCATGTACTCTACACCAGGAGAATTAAAAGCGCTTCAGGACAAGTGGATCAAGTGGCTGATCCGGATTCAGAGAAAGAATCATTTGGAATAAATAATTGAAAATGAAGTTTCAGAGACATATACAATTGATCGCAATCCTTGCTTCTCTTACTAGCTGCAATCCCATATTACCTCAATTTGCCCGGAATGAGTTGGCAGAAATGAAAAGCTGTACAGGTTATAAGTTCAGGTTTAAGCTGGAGTCAGTTATAATTCCCTATGTTTTTGATATAGATTTCGGAATTCCCGAACATGGAGAAAGTTTATGGATTGCTTCCTTCCTGAAGGATAAAAACTTAAATAGAAAAAAGCTTATTCAGTTGATTGATTCATTAAATGCAAACTGCAATTCAAAACATTCAAAATTTAGAATGCCTACAGATATTGAGAAAGTCAGGTATAAATTAGGAAGTAAAGTGATCACTCAAGAGCAATTCATTTTACTCAAAGAGGAAGAAGAGGTAAATACAGAGCATGTATTAATTGTGAAAAGTTATTTGGGGGAAACAAGCGGAGCGGAATTCTAATAAGCAACTAATAAAACACAGATGGTTTAGTACCTACATCGTGGCTTATCGGAGGGTATAAAGGAGTCATCATAGATAAATAGTTATAAAAAAACTAAAACCTTAACCCAGGACACTTGAATGTTTATTATATCTTTAAAGAAATAAAGGGCTCAACAAATGTACCATAATACTTTTTTAAGATCCTACATTTAAATGATTACCATTTCTTTTTGTCCCCGCTCTAAGGGAATTCAAGCATAGTTCAAGCATACATGACAGGTATATGACATCTATGTGAGCCAAATGACATATATATATCCCTTATATATGTCCCTTACTTTGCACAAGGTTGTTTTTTGCCCTCCGCTTCTTTTTACTCTTTTTGCATATAGAAAGACAAAATATCTGTTTTTAGCAGTATTAATATTAATCTCAACATCAACAGACCATTTCCCGTAAAAAGTATAACCTGTCAGAGGAAAGGCCACGGAATAGTTAATAAAATACACTATCATGTGATTCTTAACCTATTAGACCAATATCACAAGAATATTTTCGTTAGTTTAAATAAGTATAAAATCATAACACTGGTAACAATGCATAAAAAAATCCTTTCATTTTCTGCTGTTTTGGCAGCTCTTACAATCTTATTGTGTTCATGTGCTGATAATAAAAATCCCCTTCCGGCAATTTTCACGAATTCAGCAAGTTTAAACTTTAAAGGTGTAGAACAAACCAAAATGGTTGCCACTTCAAAAAAAGATAATTCTAATAAATATATCCAAACTGGCACTTCAGGTACTAGCGGAACCTTGTTCAATATTACGTTTTCTAATAAACCTACCAAGGATACTACTGTCAATCTATCTGAATCAGGGTTGAAAGTGACATTAACTGTTTTCGAAGGCACTACTGTTTGGAATGCTTCTTCAGGTATCATTAACACAACAGTAAAAGAAGGAGTTACAACCAGTACTTTTAATTCTATTGATTTTGCTAACCTTGGAGGAGAACATGCGCAAGGCACTGGATCTGTTAGTACTAAAGACTAAAATTGATTTTACTCTACACCTTGACCTGTCGTAGCACAGGCCAAGGTGCAGAGTCATTAATGATAATCCTTTCTATCTCCCCTTCCCATAAATCCCAGTTCATTACCATCTTCCAAATGCAGGATAAGTGTGGTTCTTGTATTCATTTATTCTTTTTATAGACCCAGGTGAAACATCATGAGGAAGATCGTTTAGTTTAAAGAATTTAAATACACTTATTTCTGAACTGGACTTTTTATGAGATAACTCAAATTCCTTGCAAAGAAAGATTGTAATGCTGTCATTCTTCCCTTCATACATGCTGTTGTATACACCAAATAATTCCAGTTTATAAACTTCAGCATTTAACTCTTCTTTTAATTCTCTTATGATGGCCTCTTCATAGGTCTCCCCTGTTTTTAATCCACCACCTGGGAAATACCAGCTTGTTTGATAAGTATGTTTAACCAAAAGAACTTCATCGTCCTTTATCAACATAGCCCTTGCTCCAAATGACTTTGGTTTTACTATCTTCCATAAAAACGAAGCCACCTTATATGTAAAATATTTATATCCTGTTTTCCGCATAAATCCTGTTAATCCTGATTCAGAACAAATTTGAAGTATTTGAATTCTCTCCATGGCCGGTGGAACACTTTAAACTTGAAGCATAAACTTCAGCATTTTTTCACTATTTTAGCTTAGTTTTAGCGCAGAACATTGATACTTTGGTTCTCTCACAACCGGCAGCTCTAACACTTAATGGTAACAGACAGTAAATATAACCATGGAACATAAAAATGACCAACATATTTCTTTTAGAAAAAAACAAATTGCTGACAAGTTTTTAGCAGAACTTGATAAACATCTGGCTGACTTAAAAAATGGGAATGTCGAAACTTCTTATGGCATAAAACAGATTGCAGAATTAATGTTTATAAATCCTAACCATTTAAGCGACACCATAAGAAAAGTTTTAGGCAAATCTCCCTGTAGCATTTTTGAGGAAAAACTCGTTGATATATGTAAAAATTTAATTATCAATTCAGACAAGCCAATAGGCGAAATAGCCAGCAAATTCGATTATGAGCCTTCCAATTTTATAAAACTTTTTAAACGCTATACTGGCACTACCCCCTTGCAATTCCGCAATCATTACTTTTTAAACTCTTTGAATCCGGAAACAGAAAAAAACACTATTTAAACAGAAAAGCATACTATTTTCTTCGTATATACCTGATCTATCTTTGCAATAATAACTGAATTAACATGGTGCAAAATAGAAAAACAGCAATGATTACGGGGGCAAATTCTGGTGTGGGATTTGAACTAACTAAAAAGTTACTTTTAGAAAATTGGGACATTGTTGCCTTAATACGCTCAGATTTTCCGGAAAATGAAATGTCTATCCATGAGGCTATCATCAACAAAAAGTTAAGAGTTTATAAAGCAGATATCAGCAATTTTAAAAGTTTAAAATCAGCTTTAATCCAAATAAAGAATACGGAATACAGCATCGATGTCTTGTTTAACAATGCCGGAGTTGGGATTGGGGAACTTAAATATTCACCACAAGGCAGAGAATTGCATTATGAGGTAAACACGGTAGCACCTTATATCATCGCAATGGAAATGAAAACCTTGCTAAAGAAAGGCATTGATAAAACAATCGTCAACACGTCGTCAAATATCCTGTTGACAGTAAAGAAGTTTTCCCCTCAAACTCTTGAAAAACCTGAGAATTTTAAAAAGTTGTTCGGTTCTTACGCTTTTTCAAAACTGGCTCTAACCTTGTGGACAAAGGAGGTTTCGAAAACAATGAAAACAGAAGGAATTGAAATCAGAAGTGTTTGCCCTGGTGGTAATAAAACACAAATGACAGGTAGTGATGGAATGCCATTCTTATTAAAGTGGGTGGCGAAATTGGCATTTCCTCATCCAAGATACGGTGCAAAAAAGGTATATGATGCTTTTGCCAACTTCAAAGGTATAGCAGGTGATTTTATACAAAAAGGAAAAATCAGACCAACTAAATTTTCCGAAATGAGCAGTACAATATTGGATAAGGTTGACTACATATATAAACAAGAATATCAGTCCGAAGCATAATATAAACCACTTCGACTAACATCTCCTCTCCAGCCATTGGTGTCAACTTAACAAACTAAATCGTAGTTTAAGAAATATATCACCCCTTCAGGGTTTTGGTACTTGATTATCATGGGAACTACAATCATATTATCCCTTCGGGATTCAATCAAGAATATTTAAAGCCTGAAGGGCTGACATGATTATAGTGAATAGTCAGGTGAAATTTTTTAAACCCTGAAGGGGTGACATAAAATGAATATAATGAAGTGAATGAAGTTTTATAAGTTATGTTGACAGCTATGGTGAAGACACAGGCCGGGGGAGTAAAGCGCCACAGTCCATGGCGGTGGACTGTGGCTAAGCAATATATTTTACTTATTTATAAACTTCTTCACTAACTAAGTGCTCAAGAGATATAGTTTTATCTGTTGGATATATATAAATCTCATCATTATAAAAACTTCTTATTCTAATGTTATAATTTTTATCAATATAAAAATACTGACTGAATGCATAATTATCTTTAGCTTCATCTTTATATAGTTCTATAAACTTTATATAATTGGATTTCTTATCATATAAAACAAGTGTACCAAAACGAGCAAAAGGCACTTCAACTGAACGGTAAAATCTATATGAAAAATAAACTTTGTATTGTTTAAAATCAGGCAGCCTGAACTTAACATTATTCACAATCGACAAACCTATACTATCTCCATGTACTAAGGCTGTATCAATAACAGTGCTACAACTAGGTAATAAGAAATACTGTTCATAATAATATTGTACTTTATTATTTAAGAAATTATCGTAACAATTTCCATAATCAAAATTTCCCGGATAAAGACATCCATCATTGATAATAGTTCCCATCTCCCATTTATCAGGAAAATTGAACGTAAATAAGTCAGGATAACCTAATGGTAATTCTTTTGATAAAAAAGGATCATTAACTCCGTAAACCAAATCAGAGGCATCTTTATAATCGCAGTTACCAACTTTCAAACTTCTGATAACAATATCGTTCAATTCTTTATCATGATTTATACATGAAGTCAGAATAACAAGAAGGAAAATAAAACCGATTTTAAATTGCATGTTAATCTTAATTTATACTTGAACCCTAATCCAACCTAAAATATATCTCTCATGATGAGTCCTGCACTCTTTAAGCCTGACTATTTAAGTCAGGCTTTTCATTGAACATTCTGCTTATTTAATTACAGTGATTTTCTTTTTAATGATCGCATCGTCCTGTGTTATGATAAACAAATAATTCCCCGGCAATAATCCGCTTACATCTACACTTGCAAGTTTTCCATTTATTACTGGCAAAAGTTGAATTTCTTCACCAAGGATGTTTATCACCGCAATACTGGCGTTAGTTAAATCTATTGGGGGCTCAATATTCAGAACCCCATTTGTTGGATTAGGATAGATTGATCCATAGGTCTCCTTAGATGAGGAAACATCTGTAATCACACAACTGCCTGGATTCTCAATAGTCAGTACGTTAGGATTGTCATATACTTCCTGAAGGTGTTCACTTGAATTTCCTGACCAATATGAATTATCCCAAGTCATAAAATATGACCAAGGAGCATCCATGGTTAAGCTCTTATCAATGTCAGGAATCGGACCATTTTCTGTCAGGGCGATAAGCTTTTCCCCTTTTACTATTGAATAAAGTTGATCAAACATTGTCTTCTGTATGGTATAATTGAAAGAACCAGGATAAGAGTCATATCCTATTAAATCAACTTTGTTATTCCCAGGATACCAATCAACTTCTGGAGAAGACCACGCCCAGATCAAGTTATGGATCTCATGGTAATTTACTAATCTATCAAACAAAATGTAATACAAATCGATGCAAGCCTGACTTCCATGAGCACCCCACCAAAACCATGTTCCTCCTGCCTCATGTAGCGGGCGCCATATTACAGGAACGTTTGAGGTTTGAAGCTTTTTCAATTGTACTGCAATAGCATCAATATCTTCAATAATATCAATATATTGTGGCGTTCCTGGTTTTACTGCTTCACGCACATCAAATGTTGTTTCACCAGTCCAGAAAGTATTCCTGCTGACAGTGCCACCAGTCGGAGAATGCCAATGCCATTGAAAACTCACTATTCCTTTTCTACCGGTGCTTTCATACCAGGCTATAGCAGCTTCGGTAATTTGGTTATCCACTGCACCAAAAGTATGTCCTCCATTTTCCCACTTATAAGGATAGCCCTGAGTATATGGCTGGAAGTCAAATGCCCGCAACATAGGAGTTTTTCCAGTTGCGAATTTTACACTATCAAATTTTTGATCAGTATGACCTGAAATTATTTTGTGGCCGAATTGACATTTCAGGAATTTGTATAAATCTCTTGTTGCAGGAGTAGCGAGTGGGTCAATTAAATCATCTACAATATTGAATTGATTAGGCTGAGATGAATAGACACTAACTTTATCTACATCCATATAACCCCAGTTTTTAACTACAGCAATGTTATTGTTTCCTGCATTTAAATAAATGTTTCCAATACTCAATGGAACAAAGTTAGTGCTGTACGGAAAAGTAAAATTTCCATGTAAAGAATTGTTCAAGTAAATGTCCTGGATCTTTGTCCCTTGATTGCCGCGGTAAGTAATTTCTAATCTGTAATAAGCGGATGTATTTACATTCACCGTAATTGTTACTTTATCGCCGTCTTCATCAAAACCCGTAACATAGCTTCCACTGGAATTGCTTGTTTGATTGGCAATATAAACTCCGGATAAGACCCCGCTTTCAGCTTCTATACTTGTTACCAAAGACTGTGCAGAAGATGGAACCTGAATTATAAAACTTATAAATACAGTAAGCGAGAAGAGTAATTTCGTAAAAGGTGTTTTCATATTCTATTGTCATTTTTCTCTACTATCCCTGGGATAGGGAAAATGTGACCAATAGCCCATTCTTATAAAAATTATTTTTGAATAAAGGGTAACAAGTTATAATAATATTGCAATAAGATGACATCTATTAAGAATCCTCAAATCTGCTCAACTTCAAGAAGAAGGTGCTAATACCAAAGACGAAAGATAACTTATTGCAGCAAGCCTCAGAGAAAAAATAAAACATCTGCTTTGTAAAAATTTATTTTACAACATTTATTTCATAAGTAATATCTTCATTGATACGGATAACGTAAAAACCTATTGGCAATTCCTCACCTGACTTTTTAAGGCCATTCCAATAGCATGGGGAAGTCATTTTATCGACAAGATTTCCTGATGAATCGTAAACTTTAAGAGTACCATTTTCCTCAAAATAAATTTCGTCATTTTTACCATCACCGTTAGGCGTAAGGGTAAGCTCTTTCCCGGAAATAAAATCCGGCAACACAGTTATGGTAAAAGAGGTCGTAGTAAAATTTAAGGAGCTAAGCAGGGCATTGGAAGAAGTAACCTGGCAATAATAGGTACCATTATCTGATTTATCAAGCGAAGAGATAACCAATGAAGGTTCCGAAGTTTGTGTTCTTAATGCGTTATTTTGATACCATGAAAAAGTTAGATCATTCATATTTTGATCGAAGGGAAATTCTATCTCAATTGCTTTATTTTGAATGCCCTTAAAAGAAGAAGTTACTTCTATTAAATTTTGAGGTCCCACCTCCCAAATTTTAAAAGTCGGATTAGAAGATGATGGGATAAAATCTTCAAAAGTTAAATAGTTCTTTTTAAGATCGAAGTAAGTCAATTGAGTCAAAGATGATAAATCCGGTAAGCTCGTAAGCAAATTATTATCAAGAGTTAGATAAGTTAAATTAGTTAAAGAACTTAAAGAATTGGGTACAGAAGTAATCTTATTTGTTCCTAAATTTAATTGAACTAAAGAAGTAAAAGCAGATAGTTCTGGTACAGAAGAGAGCTGATTAACATAACAGCTTAGATAGATTAAGCCTGTTGCAAGCGAGATATCGGGAAAGGACGTAATTAAATTACGGCCAAAATTTAAATCCTTAAGAGATGCAGGCATTTTACCGATAGAAGTAATTTTATTTTCATAACATTGAAAAGTCTGAAGATTACCGAATCCTGAAAGATCCGGAATTGAAGTAAGCTGATTTCTATAAACATAGATCTCTGCGAGATTTATTAAACCAGTAATGTCCGGAAAAGCAGATAACTTATTGTCCATCACATTCAGGATTTTTAGATTGACCAACTTGTTCAAAGGAGGTAAAACCGTTATTTGATTTTCATATGCGTATATCTCTGTAAGATTGATGAGGTTACTAAGATCAGGAAGGGTTGTCAGATTATTTTTAATACAGCTAAGAGCAGTAATCCCTTTAAAATATTGAATACCTTCAAGACTTGCTATATTTGCTTCCCCACAATAAAAAGTGCCTGTTACAGATGCTGCATTGGCAATAATCAATTCTTGATTTGCATCCATTACAGATCCATAATATGTCACTAAAAACTTCCGAAAGTTCAGATCAGGAATAACGACAGTTTGAGAAAAAACTTTCCCAACTGATAACAATAATATCATTCCCAAAAAGAAACCTGCCTTTTTCATACTTTAGTAAACAATGGTAATATACCCTTGTCTTATTTCTCCTTTATCTAACTCTACAATATAATAATAAGTACCCATTTCTAAAACTTCTCCTGTAAGGGATTTTCCATCCCATTCTTCCTGAGCACCATAATTGATTTTTTTCTTATATATTATTCTTCCTGCCTGGTCAGTAATGCTAATTGAACCACTTTCCTCTGACGAAAGAGGAATCTTCCATGTGTCCTGATTTAAGTTTAAAGTATAATCCTTGTATTGAATGCATCTTTTTTCTGAAACCTCCGTCAGCTTTTCTCCCACACAACCCCGATTATCTATAACCAGGACTGAGTAATTTCCTTTCGCAAGATGATTAGAGTAGGATTGTGAATGAAGTTCATTTCCACCAATTGAATAACTATAAGGTTTTTCTCCTCCTTTAATTCCGGAAACAATGATCTGTATGCTTCCATTATCATCATTCATGCATGCAGGCTCTGTTCTGACATTAAAAGTAATTTCAGGACAGGTTTTATTCGGAATTACATGAGGATCTGAATCCAATAGCGGCTTGGTTTCCTGAAATTTGTCCTTATCACTTACTGCTGGTATTTTTATTTCTGAACTTGAATCTGTTTTAAAAATCACCTGATCTTTTTTTAAAGCAGGATCATCAATATTGTTTCGTTTTATTGCATGATCTGCTATTAAATTATTTTCTTTTACTTTATTATCTTTTACTTCTGTATCATTGGTCTTACTTTCAGATTCCAAATCAAATATATCTTCTTTTCTCGACGAGAGTGTTTCTGAAGATAAGCTAACTTGTTTTTCTTTCTTTGCAGTAAAAGTAAAATAAACTATCGGTGTGGCCAATATAAATGCTGCAATGACAATTATGATTGTTTTTTTATAAGGAAAAGAAGGAGGCTTTTGAGATAAGTCTTGACCTACTTTCTCCCAAATTTCAACTAATCCTTTTTCAAAGGAATATTCATTTACAAGCTGATGTAACTGCACCTCTTCAGCTAGTTCAGCATCTGTCTCCAGTTGTTGCTCAAAAGCAATTTTTTCCTCAAGAGAAAGTTTTTCCTCAAGGTACTTTTGGATCAGATCATATTTTTCTTCTGATATATTCAATGTCTGAGGTAGTTTACTAATTGATGATTTTCTTTTAACAACTTTATCAATCGTTGTCTGCACTTGTAGCTCTTGGTCTTGGCAACCCCTTCATTGCTGAATCCCATTTTTTCAGCGATCTCTTTTAAATTAAAATTGTTAAACACTACCAATTTAAGGAGTTCAGCGCAGGTACCACCTAATTCAGCAAACAGGTTATTAATAATCACTCTCTTTTCTTCTCCTATAATTTGTTGCAACAGATCTTCAGAAGATGCATCTTCAATCACAAGTTCAGTATCAGAATTACGGACATTTTTATTTGAATATCTTGTAACATGTTTGATATAAAGATTCCTTGCAACTGTATATAGAAATCCGTCGATTTCAAATTCTTCATTGAATTTGCCTGATTTTACCTGTCTGTAGAAAGTAACCATTGTATCCTGAAATATATCTCTTACATCATCTTCCGTTCCGTTGTTATTAAGAATGTATTTTCTAATTTTGGGCAATGAATATTTATATATTAATGATAAGGCCTGGTTATCATTTCCCTGAGCAATAAATTCAAGTATTTCCTTATCCTTTTTAGCCATATTTAAGCTTCTATCCGTATCTGTTGTATATTGTGACCCTTTATTAAAACATAAAATTTTATAAAATATTAAGTGCTCATTTTAAAATAATTATAAATTAATCGTGTGGGTTGTCAGTCCATTTAAGAAATACTCCATTACAATTCTGGTACTCATATTATCAGTTGATTTAAATGCTCAGAATAATTTCCTTTACCCCATTCCATTCTCTCAATATTTTAACTATCAATCTTTTATAAATCCTGCCGCCACAGCCCTGGATAACAAAGCTGCTTTAAGGCTAGGAGAAAGGTTAAATGCAGCTCCCTTCAATAGAATACGTACATTTTTTGCAATAGGTGAATTTTCCTTAAAAAATGATGCGGGGGCAGGTCACGGTATAGGTTTAAGCATTATGAGTCATAAAGAAGGACCTCTTTTTTCTATAAACAGAGTGTATGCTCAGTATGCTTATCATCTTAATATTTCTGAAGAATGGAAATTTTCAAGTGGTGCTTCTTTTGGTTACCTAAATTTCTCAGTAGACCCTTCTCCTACATCTGCAGGTGTTTCTTCTTACTCGCCGGACGGAAGTATAGGCCTTTTGCTTTACAGAGATATCGAAAGGATTGGAATTTCCTCTTCTCAAATCTTTAATAATTCTATTGAAGTTATTTCAAAGCCAATACCGGTAAAAAGATACTATAACTTTTTTTATTTAAGAGAGATAATAGTCTCTCCTGGTTCTACGTTTATTCCTTCTGTTTTATATACATTAAAAAACGAGAGGTCGGAGCTGGATGTTAGTGGATCTTTTTTGATGAACAATATATTATTTGCAGGACTCAGTTATCAGTTGAACAAAGGAACAGCTTATTTTTTGGGCATTAAAGATTTTAATTTTTTAAGCGGATATACTGATTTAACGTTTTCCTATAATTCACCATGGCCTTCTAAAAATTTAAGAAATATTCATTCTTTTGAAATAATGCTGGCATATAAACTAGATAAGAATAGATAAGTCTAGAGTTTATTTAATAAAATCATTCTGATTTTTTGCACCTCCAAGTCATCGTTAAATAACTACAATAAGACTTAATTTTATACCTCTTAAACCCACTTGAACTTAAGGTTTAAAGTTTATTATAACCGTATCTGAATATATTGCAAATACCTCCAAGGCTGTGGATCTCTTGGAGGTATTTGCTGATTGGAAATCAGGGAGACTAAAGATACCTGGGGACCTGATAAAGTTTCTTTGCGATTCAAATGTTTGTTTAAAAACAGGAACCGCATTTCAGCTAAATTATTCTTTTATAAATTTGTGAGTGCTAACCTTGTCTGCAGTAATTATCCTTATGATGTATTGTCCTTTGTCTAAATTCGAAATGTCAACTTCATTATTATCTAAAAGTATTTCTTCCTTGCTGATCCTTCCTGTTACATCACTAATAATAACTTTTACATTACCTGATAATGCACCTTCAATAGCTAGCTTGTTTTTGGCTGGGTTTGGATATAGGCTGATTCCCTGACCTGCATGGTTCTTGTGATAATCTTCAATGCTTGTTACAGGACTGAAAGCAGGTATCTGAATCATTGTCACCGAAAGTTGGGGAATTGTAATGGAGAGTTGGTTTCCGCTAACGGCATAGGACTTTTTCTTTAAGGCGTTATTGGTTTTTGAAACAAATGTTTCTGTTCCAGGCAAACCAGCTAATTGATACCCATTAACCACACTAGTCGAAGTGATGAAATTTTTCAGATTTATAGTCACATCTCTTGAGCCATTCTGATCTCTGTTAACTAAAGCTATCATAAGTGAATCCCCTTTGGCTGACAAGGCTGAGTAACCGGATACCAGAGAGTCCAGGCTGGAAGTTGTCTTTACAGCTCTAGTCCCAAAGTAATTGCTAAACAAATGAAGTACTTCCCACTGACCAGTATACCAATCCCAAGGTGTGTAAATCTCCACTCCTCTTTCAGCAAACACACCTAAAGTGGAAGCGTACCAGCATGTGACCACATTAGGGTTTCCGTGGTGAACAGATCCATTCTCTGTTAGACTAAGTTTGACATTATGGTTACTCCCCATATATTTATTGAGCCATTGGTTGGACCTCTCAAAAATATACTCCTTGTTAAGACTTTCATCCCAACCTCCATTAAGCGTTTTAGTTCCATTGGCATATGGAAAGTGATAAGTTGTATCGTAATATACTCTATGCACCTGTAAAGTATTTGTAATATCATTATCTGAACCAGCATAAAAGTGAAAGTCCAATACATCTAAAAGTCTTATACCTGTAGCTTTTTGTTCCTCAGCAATCCGTTTGATAAAGTATTCCATATATGGATACGATTTTGTATTGTCCTTTGGATCCACAACCTTTTTATTGTCCCACAAATACCAGAACCATTCATTGGCAACAACAGGCCCTAATAATTTAACATTAGGGAATTTTTTCCTTGCTGCTTTTGCCACAGCAAAATACTTTTGTATAAATTCTTCTGCGGTCAATCCCCCCGTAATTACATCATTGTGAGTATATGACCAAATATCAGGCTCATTATCCATATTCCAGTATTGGAGTCTTGAAGCATCCAGATTTAAATTGTTAAACCAATGATCAAAGATTCCTACAGTGGAATCTGCCGGCCAGTCTTTCAGATATAAGTCAGGATTTCCCTCTTTTAAAGCAGGTTTGCTGCCATCAGGGTTAACAATACCTCCTCCTGCAAGATTTTGACCAACTCCCCCCCACCATCTTGATTGATTGTACGCATAATCATCAAAATTATAGCTTTTTGTTGCCGCAACTTTTCCGAGTATCTGAAGGCCATAAAGTCCTTGAGTATTTGATGTCTTGTCCAATAATGTAGCAGCAGAAAAGTCCCAATCGTGAGAGTACACATTATTGTACCAGTCAGGGTGACTGCTTAGTTTGAGCTTCCAATTATACTTTGTTGAATTATTACCACCATTTTCGCGGTACATTCTTAACCCGGCATCTCTGTACATACTCCATGCAGCCTCCGTTGTAGGGTAGAAAGGATCATCAGAAATACTATTGTTCTTTCCGTAAATCCATGGGGATATTTCACCCAGAGTTTGGTGGGCATCCACTGTCAGTTGCACCTGCTGTGCAGAAGCCATTAAACTTGTTAATAAAGCAAATATCAGTAATGATTTTTTCATATATTAATTTTTATAAGACGATCCATTAATTAGCAGATGTATGCACAAGGTTTCTTCTGATATTTTTAATTGCAAATTTTTGATTTATTATTTACAGAGGTTATAAGGAAAACCTTTCAACTATCACTTTATAATCTCCAGTTTTAATGTTTCAGATCCAAAATCAGAATAACAGTTTATAAAATATACTCCTGCACTCAAACTGGTAATGTCTAATATCACTGGTTTTAAGACTTGTTCTTGAGTAACTTTTGTATATAAAATTTTTTTCCCCGTAACGTCCCAAATTGATATATAAGCACCTAAGCTCTCTTTCGTAATCAGCAAATTCAATTCATTCCTGGCTGGATTTGGAAATATACTGAACAACTGATCAGACATGCCTTTTAAATAAATAATTTTAGAATAACTTTCGTATTGATCCTGTTCAATGATCTTTAATCTATAGTAATACCCTTCTGATAAAATATTTGGATCAGGAAATTGATAATGACTGGAACCTGTTGCAGCTACTATTCCTATATCCTTAAATACAAGCCCATCCTGCGAGCGCTGAACAATATAATTCTTTATATCCATTTCACTTGCTGTATTCCATATTAAATAATTTATGCTATTAACTTGCTGACCATAAAACTTAGTTATTGTAACAGGTAATGGGCAGTCCTGCCTGGCCCATACTGGAACTCTGGAACAAGGTGAACCATACTCAATCTCCCAGTTGAAAAAAACACCTGACTTACTGTAGTTGGATATGATATTCATTATATCAGGGATCGAATATGTAATATGTTGATCATTCATCATCAAATCTCCTTTGGAAATTCCATCCACTCGCAATTCATAATTATTTCCCGGGGGTATAGTAAAGTTTATATCTACTTTTGACTTAACTCCACACTGAATAATACCTGTCGCAGTCTGTAATGTTGGAGCATTATTCTGATAAAGAGTTATAGTAATGCTTCGCGTAAACGTAGAATTATGACCACACCCTCCTGAATTGAGTGCTGGCCAAACCTCCAGAGATTTTAATAACATCTCATTCTGGACATTGAATTTCCTTTGATGTTCCTGTAATGTGATATCTGTTCCACTACTATTGCCGACATAATAAACCTGAGCACTACTTGATCCGTCAGGTCCAATCACTGTCGTTATCTTGTTGCTATCCATTACATACAATGTAGTATCCTTGTCTAATGATGGAAAGGTGAAGGTTGTACCAGCACCAATTACATTCCCTCCAATGGGCGAATCATACCATTCATAGTTCCCTGCAGGATCAGTATTTCCAATTTGTAAACTCACAGAAACAGGCCCGGAAGATGCACAGAATACTTGATTGATCGGAATCTCAGATCCTTTTTTAAAAATAACAATTGTGTCTGTAGAGGAGCAATAAGGAGTAGTTACCTTTACAGCATACTTACCGGGAAGGTTGGTGATATATACTGGATCCTTCGCGCCTGAAATCAGTAAGCCATTGAAATACCAGGAAAAGGTATATAAACTTTTATCTAATTTCGTGTCCAGGATTACGACCGGTGTAGAGCAAAGGACTTGATCTGTTCCTAGTGTAAATGGAATCTGAGAGGGAGGAACAGATGAAATTGAACTACAAGAGTAAGCTGTAATTCCGTTCCCTCCGTTTAATGCCCCACTTGTCGTTAACAAATCATTAACGGTCCCTGCATTTCCACCAGTTGAAACTACAGTTACCAGTGGATTACTCATCGAAGAAGCACTGAAGCAAATTAAACCGCCTCCTCCACCTCCTCCTGGGCCATGTGCATTTTCAGGAGTTACGGTCAGACTCCCTCCATCTCCGCCTCTGGCTTGTAACACAAGAGCTGTTGAACCAAAATCATTGCAATCTATTTTTATAGAACCTCCTGCTCCACCGCCTCCACCTCCATCATTTTCTCCAAGCCCACCGTTTACGCCTGCATAATTGAATCCTATAAAGCCGTCTGAAATTATTTTATGCCCATTCCCTTCTATCTGAGTTGCTTTAATAATGATAATCCCACCTCCATTCCCTCCTGAATTACCTCTGTTATTATTTTCGTGACCAGCTCCACCACCGCCTCCTAAATACATTCTAAGACCTCCCATTCGATCAAGGACTTTACCACCCATTCCATTGGCGACAACTCCACAATTTGAATTAGATAATCCTACATAAGGATTGCCACCCAAACCACCATATCCCATATTTGCACCTCCTCCGCCGCCACTGTTATGGTTCAGCCCTCCGCCGCCGCCATTTGCGAGAGGACCTCTTCCTAATTCATATGCAGGGTTTCTAAACTCTGCAATACCTTCACCTTTTCTGCCTGCCCACTGCCTATGAGAATAATCCAAAAAGTAAATGCCATTCGCAAAGACGTTACCAATCGGTCCTCCTGTTCCGCATACTGCTGTATCTATATTACTATTAGGATTTTCAGCTCCGCGAAATCCCTTTCCTGTTACATCTATATCACCATCTAACGTTATCTTTCCATTAACTTCCATAAAAAGCACCCCTCCCTTGTCTCCATCCCATGCAGCGCAAGTAATTCCGGAACTTGTGACTGTGTAATCAGTAAGACTTTGAAATTGCTTCACTAGCTGCACCTTGCCAGCAACATCGTAATTCCCTGCCATTGGGGTAGTAAATGAAATTATGTTCAGGCTTAGATTCACAGAAGATATCTTCAATACCTCATGTAAACCGGCACTTCCATAAGTTAATATGGTGCCAAAACTAGAGTCCTGTGCCCAGCTTATATCCACACCTTTCATCTGGATCAATAGTACATTATCACCGACGTTAAAGTTTGAAATGTTGTCAACCTGTACCTGATTACAAGGCGTGAAACATGGAGTACATCCAGGAAACGCAGTAACTTTAGCATAACTATTCAATATAAGAGGAGATTGAGCCTTGGTATATGTATAAGAAAATAAAGTCAATAAAATTGAACTCCATAACATACCTTTGATAATCTTATTCATAATTGTATTGAATTCAGGAAATAACAGATTCACGACAAATCGTCAATCTTACTTAAATTCAATGCTACTATCCTATAAGAAAATTAAAGGTGACCCCTCAAAAAAATAATTAATAAAAAATATATAAGCCTAACAATTTAGGGATTTAACAGATAATTAATTTTGAATGTGAGAAAATCAAAGCATGCTACTTATAAAGTTGAGTATCGCTTTATAAAGCGAAAATTATTGTCAATACCTATGATAGAATGTTTGCTGCTAATCCTCCTGTTATTTAAAAATAAATATATACCTTATTATATGATATTGTAAATACAATAAACCCTTTAAACAAATGAACTACTATTATCTAAATGAATTTCTAGAAGAATTATTCTTTATTAAGAACATCCGGCACTATCGAAAAATCTAAGCATTTTTTTTATCATCTCATCAATCTCCTTCAACTTATAGGGTTCAGAAAAGAAGGCCTTAATAACTCCCTCATCTTTTGCTTTTTCAAGCAAAGATGAATCTCTGTGATTCGAAATAAGGAACTTCAACGGCATTTTTACCGATGAAGGCAACTCATCTAAAAACTCAATTCCCATTCTTGAGGGAGATGGTTGATCCACTATAATCACATCAATTTTAAAATGAATTAAAACCTGCACTGCTTCGCTAGGCCTAGTGCACAAGTGGATCTTATATTCCTTTATGGCTCTGAAATAGGTATTAAACAGTAATTGGTTTTTATCATATTTATAGATGTAAAGTATTTCTATTTTCTTCATTCCCTAAAATTTCATTAAAAACTCATTTGCCTTCATACTCTAAATTAACTTACCTTTATCAAGGTCATTTTTTACTTTTATTCTTCTTTCAGTTTTAATACAACCCGATAATTATAAAGCTGGAATTTTCTCCAGAGTCCTTCACCCAACTCGTATCCGCACTTAGCTATTCAAAATAAGAGGAGATTAAGTCTTGGTATAATTGGTAAAAAATAAAGTCAATAAAATGGAAATCCTTTATACTATACATTTGATAATCTTATTCATAATTCATTCAGGAAATAAAAGATCAATAGCTAATCATCAATCTTATAAATTCAATACTACTATCCAAATAGAAAATAAAAGGTGACCCTTCATGCCTAAAAAAATTATAGGATTAGTTATTTATTTCCCGTATCAAAGCCAGTAAACCTCATCCCTAACTCTTCTCCTGAAGGACATGACCGTCAACATAAAGAATCTTTACTTTATCATGTTGAACTTGTAAGGCATCTGAGCTTTCCAAAAGAATTAAACTTGAGGTATCTAGCAGAATGCTAGTTTAAATAACAATTTATTTTGTGATTATCAGATCCTTCGCAGGGCTCAGGATGACAAAGGAGCTGATTGAGCTTTACTAAATAATATTAAGTTGACGGCTATGTCCTTCAGGAGAAGGATTTAGGGTGGGGTACTTTATGCTTTTACTTAATGTGTCCATTATCGTCAAAGGGACCTAAATAGCTAATCCAAAAAAATAATAATTGGTTTTCAGAGAACAGCGATTGCATCGGAACTTCTCTTTCCGGTGAAGTTATTGAAAACCTTATCAACTATTTGGGTATGGAAAAATAAAAATCACTACCCTTTCCTAACCTGCTTTCCACCCATACACTTCCACCGTTTGCCTCAACAAGCTGCTTTACTATTGAAAGTCCCAGGCCATGGCTTTCTATGTTCTCTTTACTATGAGCTATTTCAAACCTCTCGAATATTCTGGATAACTTTTCCTCAGGAATTCCAGAACCATTATCACTGACACTTATCTGATAGTATTTATCCTTTTCAATCGATTCGATTTTGATATTCGGATTCTCTTTGTCCATATATTTGATAGCATTTCCTATAAGGTTTTGGAGAATCTGCTTAAGAGAGGTCCTGTTATAATTCACTATGGGCAAAGAATCTGGAATTTGAATTTGAAAATGAGAAGGAGGATTTAATGTAGTGAGAACATCTTGACAAAGATGCAAAAGATTGATAGGCTCTTTGATTTGCTTTTGCATTTTTGCTGTCCTCAAAACATTTTCAATAATGTTTTTCATATCCTCAACCTTAGCAGCAACCATATCCAGCATTTTCATTCCTTCTTCATCATATGGTATGGCCTGACAATCTTCTTTAATAAAAGGCACCAGTCCTTCAATTACTGTAAGCGGAGCTTTAAGGTCATGAGATATGATATACGCATAGTTATCCAGTGAGTCATTCAACATTTTCAAATTATCAATGATAATTGATAATTCTTTCGTTCTCTCATTCACACGACTTTCAAGTTCAGCATTAAGACTTCTTAATTGCTCCACCAGCATTACCCTTTCTGTGATGTCCTGAATAAAGCCTGTGACCTTAGTTACCTGGTTATTTTCATTTTTAAATACCCTGGCTTTTCCATAACTGACTCCTACCGAAGAATCTTTCCTGACAAAGGTAAACTGATAATCAAAGGCATCCTCCAGAAAAATCCTTTGATCAAATATTCTTTTAAAATATTCTTTATCATTAGGGTGGACAACCTTTAAAAGATTTTCCTCAGTAAGTTCGAACTCATTGGGGGCGTAACCATACATTTTGTATAATTGATCCGACCAGGTAGTTTTTCCATTCTCAATATCAAATTCGTAGCTACCAAGGTTTGCCATTTCTTCAGCAAAGGTTAAAAGAAGCTCTCTTTTTTGAATTTCATGCTTGCTTCTTTTCCATTCGGAAATATCGAGGACAGTGCCTATCATTTTAATTGGCTTATCCTGGTTATCATAAAACACCTTTCCCCTTGACCAAACATACTTTATAATATTGCCTGGACACAAAATGGTATACTCTACATTGTAAAGATTGTGGTCATAAATTGCATTCCTGATAGCCTGGTTAGCTTTTTCCTTATCATCAGGATGAATAACCTCAACAAAGGGATGTTTTTCCATTGACACATCAGCTACATCTTTAATAGCATAACATAGTATATCAGACATAGCCGGAGTTAATGTCAGTTTCTTATCCAGAAAATTCCATTCGTAGCTGCCTATTTTACCCAGAGACTGAGATTCAAGGAATATTGACTGAAGATCTTCAATTTGTAGGTTAGCCTCTTTTTGTTGAGTGATATCATCAAAAGTAGCAAGTACTTCATCCTCGCTTATCTTTATAATTCTGTTCTTAAACCATTTATTAATGCCTTGAAACCCATAAAAATAATCTGTGTTAATAGTCTCCCCTGTTTCCATGACTTTTACTTGCAAATCAAATACCCCTAATTCTTTCACATGAGGATATTCTTCTAACCATCTTTTTCCTATAAGATCCCCCTTAGCTCGGTCAAGTAATTTTTCAGACCAGCGGTTTACAAGGACAAATTCAAAATCATTAATCTGATCAGAAGAATCTCTTATTACTTTTAATAATATAATTCCTTGCTCCACCGAATCGAATACTGTAGAAAACATCGTATCTGATTTCACAATCTTCTTTTGCAGCCTTTTAGCCATCACATTGAAGGAATGTGCTAATACCCCAATCTCATTCTTCGATTTAATACCGGATAGTTGAGAAAAATCTCCTTCCGAAAACTTATTTGCGTTAGTGGTTAGTTCTTCAATAGGTTTCACGAATGCACTTCCAAGAAGGTAAGCAAAGATTGCGGCAACAAGGATAACTATTCCATTAAATATGAGTAATCGATTTCTCAATAATATAATCGGAACCATTGCTTCCTTATAATCAAACTCCGTTACCATTCCCCAACCTGTTTCCGGAAAGTAGTTTAATGCGGCAAGTACTTCATTTCCCTGATAATCTTTACTTCGTAGCACTGTATCCCTTTTTGCATTTATAACTTTCCCCATGGAAGTGGAATAATCCTTAGCAGGGAAAGATCTTTTTAGCGCAGCATTTTTATCAAAGCGCAATGGATTGAGAAACACAATCGAATCTCCAAATTGTTTTCCTAAGTAGGTTTCTCCTGTATTCCCTAAGCCTGTATAATCATTGCTTAAAGAAAGAATGCCCTCAGCAGTCCGAGACATTATAATCACTCCAATGATACTATCCTCAGAGTATATGGGAGAAGATAAATAGGCATTCAGTTGTTTCTCCTTGTTATAGTGTAAGTCATCGAAAAATTTTCTTCCCGATAAAGCTACTCTGAAAGTTTCATCAGAAGCCCATTTCTTCCCTATTGCTGTCGAATCTGTTGAAGCAATAATTTGTCCGTCTTTGGACAAAACATATCCCTCTTTAAAACTTTCAATGGACTGTTTATAATGATTTAATATTTGAACAATTTCTGACCGATGTTCTTTGTTTGGGTCAATAAGGTAATTAGTCAAACCAACTACTATAAGTGGATTGCTTGCAGAAAGACCTATGAGCTCTTTACGGGATTTAATAATGGATTCAATCCTAAGCTCTTTTGTTTTGGATATTGACCTTAAATGATTTTCAATATAGGAACGTAAGACAAGTTGCTGGCTTTTATAGAAAAGAATGCTGATTGTAGAAGTAATCAGTATGATTATTAATAAAAATAACAGAATTAACTGATACTTTAACTTCATACATTTATTTCATCTTGAACCTCATTTTATTTTCACAAGAGCTGTAGATGATAAAATTAAGGTTTAATTCTCCTTTGATTCATTTATCTATTTCCCATTCTTACTTATTTAAGATAACACATAAAAAGTTATAGTTGTTTTATAAGTGATTCCCTGTTCCGATTTGTTTTATCATTTCTTAGAGTTCTGGTGTTGGGATAGCATGGCTCATTAATATAGATTCCGTCAGGATGAGGAGCCGAAGAATCTTAAACTTTAAAATTGGTAAGTAAAGTCAGTTTTAATTTATAAAAAAAAGGCCTGTCATAAGACAGGCCCTGGATAGTCAGATTTAAATACCTGATCCTATAAAATCAATATTTAATCAACCTTTCAAAGGTCTCCGTTTTGTCTTTATAAGTGATCCGGATTATGTAAATTCCTTTTTCAATACTGGATATATCTATAACATCGCTGGCATCAAAAGAATTAATGAGTTTGCCAGATAAGTCATATAAGCCTGTTTGTTCAACACCTGATGAGTTTTTTAAATGAATATAGTTGACAGCAGGATTAGGGTAAAAGTCAGAAGCCTTTTCATAGCCAGGCTGATCAATACTTGTGGGTTCTTCAAAGTCGGAAAGAGATCTTCTATATAAACCTTGAAATTGAACGACAGTATAAAGATCATTATTAAGAATCATCAATTCTCTGATATCTTCAAAAGGTAAACCCTGGTTAAATGTAGTCCATTGATCGTTATTATGTCGAAGGACATAAATAACATTCTCAATACTTGTAACAGCATATTCCTTGCTGACTGTTAACTCATAAATATTTGCATTACTTATGTTTAAACCTTTAAAGATTTTTTCCCAGGTGGAACCTCCGTCAAAAGATCGGTAAAGATAGTCCCCTACTGTTCCCAAATACATGGTATCTCCCGCTTGCTCAAGCCTTGTAAGGTTCTTACTGAAAGTAACAGTATCCCAATTTGTATATGGATATGGTGCTTTTAATAAATTCTGTCCGCTGGCAAACAGAATATCTCCTTTTGAATTTTTGACTAAGCCACTTGAAGCTGCAGGTAAAAACTGAGACCAGTTATCACCTTGGTCCAGAGAAAGGTATAAACCAACGCTACTATAGGCCCATATAGAATCATTAAAAGATTTAAAATATGAAAACGTACCGGACGCCAAACCTTGTTGCGCTAATGCCCAGGTTTTGGCGGAGTCTTGAGAACGGAATGTATTCATATAATTACCCGCAAACCAACCCTTATTATTTATATGCAGATTGTTAATAGTAGCACTTGGATCTACAGGAGGGCTTTTCTGCTCCCAGGAATTACCAAAATCCTTGCTCAGATAAACCCCACCGACTACTGTTCCTGCAATTAAATGCTTTCCATCCGAGGCTAATGCTGAAAGTTCTCTTTTGTCTCCCCCATTATCAAGTTTTGCAGTCATCCACTCCCCTCCGTCTTTTTTAGAAACAATACCTAATACTGAACTCAGAAAAATGGTATTTCCGGCACGAACCATAGAAATTACTTCTCCCGGAAGCCCGGTATATTGTTCCTGCCAATCTCCATTTACTTTCTTAAAAGTATGATAACCAGAAGTAAGCCAAAGATCAGACTGATCTACAAAAATTTTATTGACTTCTTTATTTTCAAAGGACAGGACAGGAGTCCAGCTTTTACCTTCATCTGTAGAAAAGATTAAGCCCGCTTTTGCACCCACATAAATGGTGTCATTAGCAAACTCCACACTGTTGACTTTTTTCCTCGGAAAAGCAAGAAGTTTCCAATTATCTCCGGAGTTTTCTGAAACATAAAGCCCTGAATCAGAAGCTGCATATATTTTGTCATTGATGATTTTGACTTGTCCGACTTTAACCTTTGGAATACCTGCCGTTGTTCTTTGAACAGTATTCAATACATCATCCGAAATAAAGATACCCGTTTGTGTTGCAAATAATACTCTCCCGCCTGTGATTTCAATATTGTAAATTTCACCACTGCTAATTGACTTTGTAAAAAGACGTTCGGCAATTGAAATATCTCCATATAAAGCAACAAATCCGTTTGAACTCCCGGTTACCACATGCTTATTCCATTTAGTTGCGCATGTGAATCTATAATTTGCCAACTCCAGTTTATAAAACCTATAATGGCCTTGTTCTTCATCTCCAACAGTAATTCCCCCTCCGATACTTGCATATACCTTGTCCTCGTGGTTGAGTAAAAAACTTGCCTGATAAGTAGTTGGATTCGTAAGCTTAACCCATTGACCTGAAACAGATAATGATAAAAACGACGTTAAAATAGTTAATAGTAATACCCTCATAAAATTTTAGATAGCAGTTAAAAAAAAACAATAATCGGACAAAGATAAAAAATAAGTGTTTCAGGTTTCAAGCTTGTTTTTAAAAAAGTATATAAAGTCAAATATCATCTATCTGCGATTCGCCCTGTCCCCCGCCAGGCCTCATTCTAATTAAATCCGATAAAGGATTATAAATCTTAGTTCCTAAACTTGCTTTTTTAATGCCTATAAAACCTAGAATGCAATCGCATATTTCTTTCGATACTCCATCTTGATGGTTTGGCCGGTATTGATTGTATAAAGTCCACTAGAAAGTTTTGTATTCTTTACAAGCCCAACTATTTCAATGTTATAGAAAGGTTCCTTTCCCTGGTAGTTCATAAAATCATTTACACGACTAAACAGTTGACGACTACTGTCAATACTTGTCAAAGTCGCATCATACAGTGGCAAGATAGATACGTGTTTCATTATGGTATATATTGATCTACAAATATAAAAAGATCAAGTGTCGTAAACGACAGGTAAGTTTGACGTTTTTACCTGATGCTAAGGCCAAGTTGTTGCATTAATTTTAAAGTACAATTAAAATGATATAGAGATGAAATCAGTTGAAATTATTATGGTTCCTGTAAAAGACAGGCAAAAAGCTAAAGAGTTTTATCTGAAACTTGGATTTCAGGTAATTGTAGAAGCACCTGGAGCACACGGTGATACGTGGATACAAATGGGTATTCCCGGTAGTGACACTACGATTTCTCTTGCAGGCTTTCAGGGAATTATCTTCGAAACAGATAATATAGAAAAGGAAATCAAAGAATTAAACGGAAAGGGAATTGAAGTTGGTAAAATAGATAATACACCCTGGGGGCGTTTTGCATGGTTGAAAGATCTGGACGGCAATAGTCTATGTCTTCACGAAAGATAAATGGGATGCTCAAATAAAGCTTTTCTATATAAATATTTAAACATATTTATTTTTAATATATATAGCAATTCAAGGTTAGAAAACTCGCCCAATAAAAAGAAACGCTTGCCCATTGTGAGCAAGCGTTTCTTTTTATTGGGGATAGGCTAATGTAGAACGGTTACTTCACCAATACTTTATTAACTACCCGTTTATTATTATTGATCATTGTTACAATGTACACACCTGCCTGAGCAACTTCAATCTGTCTGGAATTGCCCGTATAAATAGATCTACCGGTTAAGTCTGTCACATTAATAAGGTCAGCTTCGCCTTCTATCACAATAGTAGAATTTCCATTGTCATAGGCCTTATACAATTCAATAGCACTGGCATTGTCCATACCAGCAACCAAATGGACTGTAAGTTTAAAAGACTTGAATGCAGAACTATATTCTTCATTTCCAGCCTGAGTAACATTAATAGTTGTGGTTCCCGGGCCTACGATTGTTACCTTGTTTCCTATAACTGTGGCTACTGATGGGTTTGATGAATTATAGTATAAAGGCAAACCAGAACTGGCAGTTCCGTTTAATGTAAATGGGGCATCGCTGACAAGTTTATCCATGTCCGACAATCCAGTTATTGTTTGATTTAATAGGATTACATCTAGCCAAAACGTTATAGATTTTGCATCGTACTTTGCATCCCCCACTTGTGTTGCTGTAATTTGAGTACTTCCATAGTCAACAATCGTTACTTTGTTTCCGGAAATGGTAGCAACCATTGGATTTGAAGAGGTATAAGTGACAGGCAAACCTGAACTAGCTACCCCACTCAAGGTAAAGGGACTGTCATTTTTATACTTAATTATATTAGACAATCCTGATATGCTTTGACTGGTTTTGTAAACATACAATTTAACAGCAACCGGATCAGCCGGGTAGTAAAATGCATTACCTGCCTGTGTAGCTGTAATAGTAGTGGTACCAGCGCCAACTATCGTAACCTTATTGCCAGAAACAGTTGCTACCGACAGGTCAGAGGATGTATAACTTACAACTAAGCCTGAAGTGGAAGCTCCACTTAAGTTAAAGGGAGCGTCCGCTCCATACTTAATGATAGAAGTTAATCCGTATATAGTTTGACTGGATTTTTCACTACTACTTACTGATAACATAACTGTGACAGGTGTTGCAGCATTGTAACTGGCATTACCGGTTTGTGATGCAGTAATTGTAGTAGTTCCTTCACCTACAAGAGTAACTTTATTTCCGGAAATAGTTGCTACCTCCGGATTGGACGAAGTATAGCTTACCGTTAATCCTGAGGTTGCAGTAGCGTTTAGGTCAAAGGCGGGATCAGTGGTAGTTTTTACTATCAGGTTCTCCATTCCAGTGATTATTTGTGCCATTTTGCTAATACTTGATCCAGTCACCGTCAGAGTAACCGAAACAGGCGTTGCCTCTGAATATTGGTCATTTCCGGGTTGTGAAGCAGTAATTATAGTGCTACCAGCACCTGCAATTGTGACTATATTCCCAGAAACCTTTGCTACCGAAGGATTTGACGAGGTATAGGTTAAAGTTAATCCCGATGTGGCAAACTTGTTTAAGTAGAAGGGCTGGTCAGTTGTAAGCTTTGCCATGTTTGACAAACCAAATATAAATTGACTGGTTTTAATGACTGCGTTCACAGTTAATGAAACCGAAACGGGCGTTGCAGCATTATACTTTCCATTCCCTGCTTGTGTTGCTGTAATGGTCGTAACACCAGAACCAACGAACGTAACTTTATTTCCAGAAATGGTAGCAACCTTCGGGTCTGACGAAGTATAACTTATCGCTAGTCCTGAGCTAGCAGTTGCAGTTAAAGTCAATGATCCATCTGATAACACTGATTCCATCTCCGACAAGTTATTGATGGTCTGGTCGGCTTTGATTACAGTTAAAGTAGCCTTAACAGGCGTTGCAGCATTGTAACTTGCATTACCCGCTTGTGAAGCTGTAATGGTAGTAGTTCCTCCACCAACAAGAGTTACCTTGTTTCCGGAAACGGTAGCCACTGCCGCATTTGAGGAAGTAAAACTTAGCGGAAGCCCTGATGTGGCATATGCGTCGTTTATAAAAAAAATCACATCACTTACGGAACTTTGCATGTCTGTCAGCCCTAATATCTCTTGGTTTCCTTTGCTTACAGTTAATATAGAGGTAACAGGCGTTGCAGCCTCATAATTTGCATTCCCAGCCTGAGAAGCTGTTATTGTGGTAGTTCCTGCACCTACAATCGTAACAGTAGTTCCTGAAATAGTAGCTACTGACAAATTTGAGGAGGTATAAGTCAAAGGTAACTCAGAGGTCGCTCTCGCACTATTTAAATAAATGTAACCCTGACTTGCAACCGCAGTCATGTCTGTTAAATAAATAATACTTTGGCTTTTTTTGCCAACTGTCAATGTAGTCGTAATATTCGTCGCTGCTTCATATTGTGCATCACCTGCCTGTGAGCCTGTAATTACTGTAGTTCCAATACCCACAATTGTAACCTTATTTCCGGAAATAGTTGCTACAGATGGATTTGAGGATGTATAACTTACTTTTAAAGAGGCGCTTGAATACTCAGTTAAAGTAAAAACAGGATCTGATGGAGCTTTATTTATATTTTCAATAGTATACAGGAATTGTCTTGCCTTAACAACTTTCAATATGGCAGTAGCAGATGCTGCTGCATATTTTTCGTTCCCGGACTGAGTAGCTGTAATGGTAGTTTCTCCCGCTCCGATATAGGTTACTTTGTTTCCGGAAATTGTTGCCACCCCCAGATTGGATGAACTAAGAGTTACCGGCAAACCTGAACTGGCACTTGCATATATATAATAGGTTGGCGAATTTGCTTCTCTGATGGCATCTCCCAGGCCGGTAATCGTTTGAGAGCCTTTGGTTACGGTTAAAGTGACAGATTGGGTTACAGGGGCATAAACGTTGGTGCCTGCCTGGGAAGCAGTGATAGTCGTTGTTCCTTCCCCTGTTAATTTGACAGTATTGCCAGAAATGGATGCTACCGCAGGATTTGATAAACTATAGGTTAAACTGTATCCTTTATTTGTACTTGCAGGTAATGTAAAATTACTCTCGGTTGCCACCTTGTTCATATTAGTCAAACCCGGAATAGTTTGTGGAGCTTTGGCTACCATTATAGTTGCCGTATAAGTTTGACCCGATGCAAATAAAGAAGCGGTAATTGTAGCAGTACCTGGTCCGAAAATATGTAATGCATCACTTGAGGGAACAGCAACCGAAGTATTGGATGATGAATATGTAATGGTTTCGCCTGAGGAAGATTTTGTGCTCAGAGGTACAGCAGGATCGCCGAAAACTCTATACATATCGTTAAAGCCTGGTATCATCTGATTGGCCGTTGCCTGGGTTACAGTCAATGTCACCGAAACGGGCGTTGCTGCATCGTACATTTTATTTCCGTACTGATTTGCCGTAATTGTAGTAGTACCCACGCCGGTAATCGTTACAGTATTTCCAGAAACCATGGCTACCGCCACGTTAGATGAACTGTAGGTGACCCCGAGGCCAGAACTTGCTGTAGGCGGCAAGTTAAAAGGCGCCTCTGCTGAGTTTTTCCAGATGTCTGTCAATCCGGTAATGCTTTGACCAGTTTTGAGTACAGTTAATGTAACTATGCTTTTTGCAGGTGAATAAGTAGCATTACCTGCCTGCAATGCAGAAATAGAAGCAGTACCAGGTCCGACAATTGTAACTGTATTACCAGTCACAATTGCTACCGATGTGTTTGAGGAACTATAGTAAACTGGTAATCCGGAACTGGCAGTTGCACTTAAAGTAAAAACATCGTCAGTTGTTTTTTTGATCATGTCGCTCAATCCGGAGATAGTCTGATTAGTCGTCATGGCAATTTTCCGGATTTTAAAATTACCGAAATCTGATATATAGAGATTTCCGGAAGCATCCAGGGCTAAAAAATGAATGCGGTCAAAGTTTGCATAGGAAGCATTGCCATCAACATTGCCAGCAGATCCATTTCCTGCAAAAGTGCTTACTGTTCCTTCGGCGGATATTTTTCTGATTAAATTCTGAGTATGGTCAGCTACATAAATATTGCCGGCAGCATCTGCAGCCACATCGGAAGGATAAGAGAATGATGCATTTAATCTCGAGCCATCAGTATTTCCTGGAACTCCGGAGCCTGCATAGGTAGTAACAACACCAGCGGGGGTAATCTTTCTTATTTTATTATAAAATGTTTCTGTTACATAGAGATTACCAGAAGCATCTATAGTGATTCCTTCAATATCATGAAATGCAGCATTTGTTCCTGTACCATCAGTCAAAGCCAATGCACCACTGCCGGCCAGGGTACTTACCACACCTGCCGGGGTTATTTTTCTGATTTTACGATTGCCGCTGTCAACTACATATAAATTACCGGCAGCATCTATGGCTATGTCCGAGGGGGAAGAAAATGTGGCAACATTTCCCGGGCCATCTTTACCTAAGTTACCATAGCCCTCCCATTCTCCTGTTCCTGCAAAGGTACTTACAACACCTGAAGGCGTAATTTTTCTGATTTTATCATTATTGGCATCGGCTACATATACATTTCCTGCTGCATCAACCGCTAATCCCCAGGGAGCATTAAATGAGGCTGAGGCGCCGGGTCCATCCGTACTGCCTTTTGTTCCATTACCGGCCAATGTGCTTACAACACCCGCTGAAGTAATTTTTCTGATTTTATAAGATTGTGCATCTGCAACGTACATGTTTCCTGCAGCATCTATTGCTATACCCTGGGGGCTATGAAATGTAGCTGTTGAAACCGGGCCATCTGCAGTTCCTTGTACACCGGTGCCGGCATATGTACTGATTGTCTGAGCATATAAACGATTGAAACCTACCAGGAAAAGGAATAAAAAGAGAAATTTTTTCATGCTATTTTATAAATTCTAAATATCAATTTATTCAAAAGCAATCAAATAATATCATATTTTTTTACAAACGGCAGTTCTGGCTTTACGAACGTTAAACTATATTTACTCAAATGCATTTGAGGGTAAAATCTTATAGTTTCAAACTGGATGCACTGCCTTCAGAAGTCTCACCGGACAAAATCATTGGAAATGTATAAATTTTAACTACCTGAATTACACCCATCTTTCAAGCTGGTATCCTCCATATCACTTGCAGGGTTTCAGGGAATTATCTGCGAAACAGATAACATAGAAAAGAAATCAAAAAAATTAAACGAAAAGGGAATTGAAGTTGGTAAAATAGATAATACACCCTGGGAACGTTTTGCATGGCTAAAAGATTTGGACGGAACAGTCTATGTCTTCATGAAAGATAAGCTGATTACTCAATTCAGGATTGTTGGTTGGCAATACTTAGCCTCGGGAGACAAACCAGCAGAGAATGTAATGATAGGTTAAAAATTTTAAGACAATGGCTGATCCTTGGTGTTTAATTAATATTTTTGTCTATAACTTAATAATTGATGAAAAAAAATCTACTCCTCATTTTACTTCTGACAGGCTTCCTGATCGAACTATCTGCTCAGAACAATTACAAGTATGTTTCTGATCTGAATGGATTCACCCAATACGAGAGTTCAGAGGGCCATTTCCATAGCCCTGCCGGCATTACTACAGATAATGAAGGCAATGTCTGGGTAGTAGACCGCAAAAACAATCGTGTACAGGAATTCAGTAATACAGGAGAATTTATCAAACAACTGGGTAGCAAGTATGGCGGAAGCGGAGATGCAAACGGAGAATTTGATGATCCTGTCAATATTTCTGCAGATAAAGATGGTAATATTTATGTAATTGAAATTGGCAACAGCAGAATTCAAAAGTTCAGCAATGACGGAAAGTTTATAACAAAGTGGGGAAACCCTACAGACTTATATGATCCGAGTGGTATAACTGTAGACGAATCCGGAAATGTATATGTTGCAGACACAGAGCATCACCGCGTCATTAAATACAACAGCAATGGTACAATAATCACTCAATGGGGAACATTTGGATCTGGCGAAGGAAATATGATTTCTCCCAGCGGACTGCATGCAGACAATGCGGGCAATATTTATGTAACGGATCTTTTCAGCAACAATGTTCAGAAATTCAGCACAACCGGTACTTTCCTGGCGCGCTGGGGTATTTATGGTACAGATAATGGAAAATTTAAAGACCCTACCGGAGTGACTACAGATGCAGAAGGAAAGGTGTATGTTACAGACAATGGAAACAACAGAATACAGGTCTTCAGCAATACCGGAACATATCTGAGCCAGTTTGCCGGACCGGGTAATGAAGACGGACAGGTATCTGCACCTTTTGATATCACAACGGATGCCAGTGGTAATTTTTATGTAACAGATGGCGGAAACAACCGTGTACAAAAATTCAGCTCAAATGGTGCGTATGCAAGTCAATGGGGCAGCTTTGGCAGTGGTTTTGACGGACCGTCAGTGGCAATAGATGCTTCAGGAAATATTTATGTAGCAGACAATGGGAATGATAGGATACTGAAATTCAACAGCACCGGTGAATTCATCCTTCAGTGGGGCAGTTATGGCTATGGAGACGGACAGTTTAACGGTCCGTACGATATAGCAATCGATGAATCAGGAAATGTTTATGTTACTGATGTCAATAACAACCGTGTACAAAAATTTAGCAATGAGGGTACATTTATTAAAAAATGGGGCAGCAGCGGAACTGGCAATGGTCAGTTTACATTTCCAAGCGGCATAGCTACAGATGGCAGTGGAAATGTATATGTGCTGGACGACAACGACCGTGTGCAGAAATTCAACAGCGAGGGGGAATACATTACACAATGGGGAAGCAACGGAGGCGGAGACGGACAATTTTACAGACCTGGCAGTATTAGCGTCGATCCTTCCGGAAATATATATGTAGCTGATACCTGGAACAATCGTATTCAGAAATTCAGCAGTGAAGGTAATTACCTTTTACAATGGGGAGGCGTAGGATCTGGTGAGGGCAAATTCAGAAGTCCATATGGTATAGAAGCTGATTCAAAAGGCAACATCTATGTAATGGACAGCAATAACAACAGGGTTCAGAAATTTGATGGCAATGGTACATTTATCACTCAATGGAGCGGAGATTTCAGATATGGAACCTCAATTTCTGTAAATGAATCCGGCAGAGTATATGTGGCAGATATGGAAAGGGTTCAGATTTATGCCCCTTCTGCGGTTGATGCTATTGACAATACCACTGAGAATAGCATCAGAGTTTATCCGAGTATCACTTCAGATGAAACAGTGCTTGAGGTAAGAGAGATGGCTATCTCCGAGGGAACAATCAGCATTACCAATATACAAGGAACGGAAGTGAATACTATGAAGTACAATGGCGAACAGAGGTTGCAAATCAATGTATCTCCCCTGCCGGCCGGTCTTTATATAATAAGAATACACACTGAAAAAGGTGATCACATTACTAAGCTTATAAAGCAATAATTTCTATACAGTGGCCTGTTGGGAGACAGGCCACATTTTTCCTTCCGCTAAATAAACTTTCAAATAATGATTAAATATTCCCAATTGACGACCATTTAATTTCTTCCATTGTCTCGTTGATATGCTCCATCTCAAAAAATCATAGAATTATATATCCTGCCCTATTCACATTAAATAAGACTTAAATAGTTTTCCTTGATAAAATTTTGGACATCAGCAGGCAAATCAGAAAACACATATCCATGTTGGCCTCGCTCTTCCTTCGTAGGTTGTTTATCTTTTATCTGAGCGCCGCTTCCCTGATAAAAATAGTGCATTCTGCTTGTTGTTTGCCATGTAACATGGCTTGTTCCATATTTTAAATTCAGATGGTAACTTTCTCCTTTGAAAGACCATGTTTTATAACTTCCCTCACCTTTGATGGAATCCAACGCTTCTCTCGTATCATTATCCTTCTTCTGTTGCTGAGCTTTCTTTGCCCTGTATAGACCTAATTGTTCCTTCTCATCATCAGACAATTTCAAACTTTCCAATTGTTCATCCGACATTTCCCACATACCTTCCAAATCATCATCATCCAACACAAATTGAGTTACTGGTTGATCCTGTAATTTTCCCTGAACAACAGTCTCTGGCTGATCATTAGTAAACTGGAAAGCCTTATTTCCCATCTCATCTGCCTCCTTCTCCAACATAGTATCATCATTCACATTCACCTTACCTTTCATTTGCTTGGTTGCATTCACTCTTCCTTGCTTTTGCTGCACTACATGCCAGGCTTCATGTGGAAGATGCTTTTCCTGTCCGGGTCCTATATGAATGTCTGCTCCTTGTGCATAAGCATGAGCATTGAGTTGGGCAGGCTTATCTGATTGGTAGTGTACCTTCACATCATCCAATGACAAACCTGAAAGGTTTTCCACTCCTGATTTTAAATCATCAGGTAAACCGGTGTTATTTTCCTTTTTCTGAATGGGCTGTTGATGTCTTCCAGAATAATCATCAGCCAATGACTGCAACTGAACTGCTTGTTTCGCCTGAGGGCTATTGCTAGCAATTTCCTGAAAAGCTCTCAACTGTATTGCTTGTGAACTATTATTAGCCATCTTTTGCAGTTTTCGTTGAGCAACAGCCTCGGATCGATTGTCTGGCAATTGAAAAGATTCTCCAACAGTATGCATCTTAGAAGCCGCATTCACAGCCGATCGGCTCTTACTTTCCTGACTTTTATCTGTGTGACTTTTCATCGTTTTCTATTTCAGATTTTGGATTATTGCTTAGACATTTATATATGCCATAACATATATTCTCTTTGAACACTAATCTAACAAATTTTAAATTCTACTAAAAGTATTCGTTAACGTAAGAATAAGCAGTATTACACCGTGAACTGTCGTTAAAATCCATGGTGTAGGAACTAGTTTAATAACTTTATTGCTTATTCTCTTTTTTGAGTTAATAACTCATGTGATCCCTCGCAACTATGTATTTTTACTTTGAAATTTTACAACCGTGAGATGCATCGTTAAGCTGGTTTTCTATTGCTTGTCCATCTATTAATGCCCAATGCTCAATGATTTTTCCCTCTTTAATTTTAAAGAATCTGTAACCGATTGTGAATAGATTCATTCCTGTTGGTTCGATGTTCCTCCAGGTCCCGATATGTTTCAACTTCATCTTTATTTTTACAATGCTTTTATCACCTTCTGTTACCTGATCTTCAATAATACTGGTATGTTCAAATGAAACACCCGTGTTGATAATCCATTTTTTCGTTCCTTCTTTATCAGGAGAAAGCAAGGGCGGTAAAGAATAATCTTTGAAGTCATTGTGTAAAAAATTGTCTAATTGATCAAATGCTCTATTGTTCCAAATTTGGTCAATAAAGTCTTGTACTAAAATTGAATTTTCCATTTGCAAATTATTTTGTTCTTATTGCAAAGGTGGAAATTGTACTTAATACAGACCTGTGTCAAAAATCACAAAATTCATTTTATTGCACGAAACCTGCTTAAGGTTTCTCTGCTGATTCCTAAATAGGATGCTGTTTGAGTTAAGGAAACCCTTTTTAAAAAGTCTGGCTGTTTAGATATTAAATAATCAAATCTTTCCTTAGGAGTTAATATTTTAAAACTATTAGTATGCTCTTCCTGTTTGGCCATAATCATTTCTAACACCTTTCTTCCAAAAGTTTCAATTTGGTGAGATTTGCTATATGCTTCTAATAGCTTTGTTTTGTCAAGCTGTATCACTTTAGTTTTCTCACAAGCTTTTATAGTGTACTCAGATTTTGAAGATGTAGTCAGGCTTTTGATGTTAGTAGCAAAATCATTCTCAAAATAAAAAGCTGTATTGATTTCTTTTCCATCCAAATTATAACACGATTTACAAAGTCCTGAACTGATAAAATAAATTGAATTGCAGATTTGTCCTTCCTTTAATAACAATTCATTTTTCTGAAATTCAATTTCTGTAAGGCAGTTGGATAATGCCATCCAACTTTGTTCTGAAAAGTCGGTTATTGTAGCGATATATTTTTTTAGAATATCCATTTTAGCGGGGACCTAAATTCGTAACCAGCGCATTATATGTGCAATATGCCTTTTATTCAATCTATTTTCAAATGGTAGATAATTAAAAAATAAAGTACGAATAGACAATTACAACCATCTCTTTCTTTTAAAATAGATAATTGGAAAAATTACACTTAATAACATGATAGATATTGCTATTGGGTAACCAAATTTCCATTTTAATTCCGGCATCATTTCAAAATTCATACCGTAGACACCAGCAATTAATGTTGGAAAGGCTATACATACAGTTACCATTGTAAGTATTTTAAAAATATGATTTTGTTCCAACTCAATTTTATTACTGATGTTTTCCTTCAAATCATCCAGACGATCAAAGTTAAATTGAATATAATCTGATACCACAGCCAAATCGTTAAGTTCAATATCAATGATATCTTTGACATTCATTCTCTTTTCCCATTCGCCTTTTTTGTACATTGAAAAAATTCGCTTCGTTTCATTGATTGATTCCTTTACAAGTAAATTATTGAAATTATATTGTGTAATAATATCAAGGTCTTTATCTGTAAATTCTTTTTCAATCAATACTCTGCTTGCTAATGCCTTGATCCTTTTTGCTAAACTTTCTGTAACATCTGCATAGTAATCAGAAATATATTCAACTTGCAATTTAAACATGGCCTTTGAATCAGATAAATGTTTTATACTAGCATTAAACTTAAACGCATATGTTTTATTAAAAAAGTCATCGAGACTGGAAGTAAGAAAACTGAATACCCTATTGGAAGATATTATAATAAACAATGGTTCTTCAACCATCTGTTTTGTTTTATTATAATAAGGAATGGAAAAGTGAAAAGAAGCCTGGTTTTCATTTTCAAAATAATGAGAGCTGACTTCAATATCTTCAGTATGATTCATAATTGAAAAATCAAGTCCGAATTTCTCCTTTACCCAATCAATTTCTTCTTGTTTGAAATCAAGAAACTGAATAGATATAAAATCCATCATATCATCTTTAATTTCGTTTGTATTACTGATTCTGTGAAATTCTCTGGATTTTAAAATCAATTCAATCATCGTATTTTTTACATATTCATAAATCACTTTTTCCTTACTATATATGAGCCACCTTAACTCTTCCAGAATTAGTTATTTAATCAAGCTCTATTGACTTAATTTCAGTAAAACATGGATGGGATAAGGATAATGATGCATTTTGAATGGAAGGTGGTTCCATATAGGTTTTATCGGAGATAGTCCCACTTACCTTAACTCTTTTGCCTTCAAACTTCTGAACTTCATCTGCAGATCTTTTGGATTCCGGATTGTAAGGCGGTAGTAAAATAATTGACAGAGTATCATTTACCTCAACTTTATAATGTCCTGAATATTCTTCTTTGCCTGGCTTCTGAATTAAACTAACAGGTTTGTAAGTCCCCACAACTGTTAAGTCTTTGCCTTCGATTTCCTTTATTTCCCGAATTGATTGTACTTCGCTCATATTACTTTTCTTTTGGCAATTGAAGAGAAAAAATCCAACTGCTACTATTAAAATTATATTTTTCATGCTTTGTTTATTCTCATAGTTGTTGGACTTGTCCCTTGTTGATTGTCAGGAAACCGCCTTTGGCATAGCCTTTCTTAGTTTGAAGCCTTATATTATTTCAATATACAAATGAAAGCAAATTTATTAAATTGCAGTCAGTAGTAAGATATCATTATAAAATAAATAACAAATTATAAACAACAATAAAAAGAGAACTGTATGAGAAAAATAATTTCATTTATGCATATATCACTTGATGGTTTTGTTGCAGGGCCGAACGGAGAAATGAACTGGATTAAAGTTAATGAAGAAATTTTTGATTATGTAGGAAAGCGCATAAAAGAAGGCGACACGGCATTATATGGACGCGTAACTTATCAGATGATGGAAAGTTATTGGCCAACCGCTGGTGACCAGCCAAATGCATCCAAACACGACATTGAACATTCACAGTGGTATAAAAAAGTTCACAAAGTTGTTTTATCAAAAACAATGAAAGGCGCTGATTTGACTAATACTACAATTATCAGCGACAACATTGCAAAAGAAATAAATAAAATAAAACAACAACCAGGTAGTGACATCTTGCTTTTCGGCAGCCCGACAGCAACACATGTACTTATTCAAGAAAACTTAATTGACGGCTACTGGCTATTTGTTAATCCTATTATCCTCGGACAAGGTATTCCACTGTTTACAGGCATCAAAGGCAAAGTAAAATTAAAATTATTGAATACTCATCAATTTGATATTGGAGTAACTGAACTGAATTACACAGTAGACAGATAATAAAAACGAACCGCTAATATCTGAATCGGCATCAATGGTATTAGAACAACTGTTCCAATCCTGTCTACCCTTCATCCCTTAAACCCCTGCTCAGATGAGAATCTCTGTACACTATTATGTTCTAATTTTATTGGTTATACTGTCGTAAAAATCCTTGAATTTGTCGTATCAAACCCTCTTAAGGGCATGTTTTTAATATCATCTTTGCTAAAGAAAAGTTATTATAAATAACGATTATAAAGTGGAGCAGCAGCCACATAAAAAAACGGGCGGCCCGAAAAGCCAAATGAGTAGGATCAACGCAAAAAGATTTATTAAAATGTCAGGAAACAAAGTATCATTACACAGAGTCATTAAAGCTTCTCCAGAAAAGGTATACCGAGCATTTACAGAAGCACTTGCAATTGCTGCATGGTTGCCTCCTTATGGTTTTCTTTGCACTGTACATGACATGAATGTGAAGGCAGGCGGTACATTCAGAATGTCGTTTCATAATTTTACTACGGGTAACGGACACTCTTTTGGTGGAGAATATGTGGAGGTTAAACCTAATGAGTTTCTTAAGTATACAGACAAATTTGAGGACCCTAACATGCCAGGCATTATGACTACCTCCGTTTGGCTTCAAAAGACATCTGTGGGTACAGAACTGAAAGTATTACAGGAAGGTATCCCCGATATCATTCCGGTGGAAATGTGTTACCTGGGCTGGCAAGAGTCCCTGGAAAAGCTAATTAAACTGGTTGAACCTCAAATACCTGATGCCTGATCAACTCAGACTTCTGATTATGTCGATTAACAGCCACCATAAAGTGGCTGTTTCTTTTACTTCTGCTGGTTTAAAGTAGATAAAAATCTTACCAAAAGGAATTCGTATTATATATTCGAAAGAGCGGTAAACTTAACTTAAATTTAAGCTCTTACCTTCCAAACTTCCAATTTTTCTGCTGCGCTTTTGAGTGGAATGTCCAAGCCAGGATTCTACTGATTTTCTGACCTTGAGACATATCAATAGTTTTCACCTCTGCACTATTTACTTTGTTCAGGATCTTATATAGAGTTGAAAGATTTTCTTTCTTGGAAACCAATGTGGTAAACCAAAGACATTGCATTGGGTAATTTGCACTTTCGTTAATCATTTGTGTTATGAAACTCAATTCTCCACCTTCACACCATAACTCGGCATTTTGCCCTCCAAAGTTTAAAATAGCTTTGTCTGGTTGTTTGGAGTTCAGTTTCAAATTAGTAATTTTTCGAAGTGCATTCTTTCTTGCTTCTTCAGCTGAATTATGAAAAGGTGGATTACAAATTGTGAGTGCAAATCTATCTTCAGCTGTAATGATATTTTTGAAAATAAAACGAGATTTAGGTTGTTGTTGCAGACTAATCGCATCTAACAATTGAGGATTATTCCTGATGATTTTTTCGCAATTCAGGAGGGCCATTTCATCTATATCTGTTCCAACAAAAGACCAATCATAAACGGCATTTCCTAATATTGGGTAAATACAATTGGCTCCAACGCCAATATCTAAAACTTGAACATTTTTGCCTTGTGGAATAATTTCGTTGTTATTGGAAGCTAATAAGTCCGCAATGTAATGAATGTAATCTACTCTGCCCGGAATTGGAGGACAAAGATAGTTTTCCGGAATATCCCAATATTTAATGTCATAACAGGCAATTAACAATGCTTTATTGAGTGCTTTTACAGCTTTAGGATTACTAAAATCAACGGTTTCAATAGAATGTTCATTGATCATTACAAAATTTTGAAGCTCAGGATAAACAGCGATTAACTCTTCAAAATTATACCCCAATCGATGTTTATTTCTGGGATGTAAATTATTTTTTTCGACAGTCGGTCTAGGTTTCATTTCTTGCATTCAGATTACAAAGATAGTTGTAAAAAATGGAATGGAGTAACATAGCTCTTGCTGAAAGAAGCAGCAATTGGAGCCAGAGCAACAAAATATTTAAAAAATGCTCTTGCTGGTGCTCAAACTGTTGCTGATTCTCTGCTTGCTCCCAATCTATCAACTCAATAACAAAGAAAAACTTATTCTATTTCATTGCATCGTTAAATCTTTATTAAGACCACACTCCCAATCTCCATATAATCATCTATTCCAACATATAAGCCTTTCCTGCTTCTTTTTGATAACTCAACCTATAAATGTAACCGCCCAATAGTATCAGACATAACATTATTTAATGCCAACCATCATTACAGCTTCCCTAATAAAAAATAGAACAATTAATAAAATATTTTAAAATATTTATTAATTATTTGAAATATTCTGATATTGTGACTCTTACAGTCATTTAAACAACAGCTATTTAAGTTTTCAACACAGCTTGTGGCCTAATATTCTTATGAATATTTCAGCTGCAACAATCATTCATTTATATACTATAATATTTAAATCATGGCAACTTTACAAAGAACATTTAAGTATGAAGGTGATTCATCGGCTACAGTTTTAAGCGAAGTTAATCTCAGCTTTCAAATTCCGACTTTCGAATTCAATACATTTTTAAGGGATGGAAGGCCTTTTCCCCAAAGGAATACTGTTGGTAAAGAGGTAAAGGTTATAAATAAGAAGCTAAAAGATGATAGTTATGACATTGCTTTCCCAAACGAATTGCTCATTGGTACTAGCCCAAATTCAGTAAAACTCTTTTATGAATACTTAGGTACCATTGGTTTTGTAAACAATGACCTCCATCTTCTTGATGCTCTTTCTGCAGAGATTGCTCTTGAGATCAATGGCAATAAAGGGAATCTCTTTGGACAAACTCAGATGGGGGCACTTTACAGTCTATCTACCGCTTCGGAGAAGTATAAGGAAATCATGGATCGGAAAGCGGGACTTAACTCGGGAGTTGTTGTCAATGAAAGTGCAGCAGAAAAATTAGAACTTGACTTGATTGACTATATAAGAAAGAATGTCTTTGTTATAAATAAAGATTCCTTTTTAAAAGCAGCAATTCAATTTAGATCGGTAGAACCAAGATTTAATGAATATGCTTTACTTTTTATCATCGCCCATTTAACGGACGTATCATCTGGCAAACCAAAAATAAAAATTGTTCTCGATGAACTTATACCTTTTCTGAAAACGAACTTTGGTATTGGCAGAAACGAATCCATCGCTACAATTAAAGATATAATTACAGACGACTTATATGATTTCCCTGTTACTGTTCCCGAAATAACCTCTGCTGAAGTCAAAGGAACATTCAAAATTATTACGTCTGACAATTCATCTGTTTCAGCTAAGGATTTTAATTTTTTTAATTTATCTCTTGAGTATTTAATACAGGACTCAGGTCTCAACGTTCATCCCCAGTCCATCAGTTTTGATTGGACAAGTGCTCAGCCAACCGGGAACAATGAAGTTCCTTTCACATTCGAAACAATCATAACCAATTTCATAAGCGGCCCACTAAGCATAAGAGTCAAATGCTATGATGGGTCTATCGCGTGGGAAAATCAATATGAAACCACAAATCCTGAACTCCAAAATTTACTCATTGAAGTTCCCCTTACCAAACCTCTTGTCATAACTACTGGCGACGAACCCACTCCATCTGGTGGGAATAAAAAATTAACAGGTAAAGTGCTTGAAATGTCTGGCCTTTGCAAGTTAAAAGATCTCACCATAGTGATACAGGCGAAAAAAACAGGAGATACCATATGGAGAATTGTAGGTTCGGCTGCAACAGACAGTTCCGGAAATTTTTCATTACCTTATCCATATGGGAATTACATATCTGCTCAGGCATTAGTCTCATTGACACCAAATAGTCCGGCAGATATCAACGTTTATTCCGATGCAGAGCATGTTTCAAAGAATGAAACTATCTCTGATGATTTTCTTTACTTATTGTTGCAGGATGCTAATTGCGAGACAAATGAGGAGGAAAAGGATGATTGCGCATGTCATGATGTAAAAAAATCCAACCGGCTTCCTGGTCAGGAAGACCTGATACAATCTGATTCTTATACTCAGGATATAGGTGGATCATGTGTCAATCTTTCTACACCCAATAGGACGATTAATGAGTATTCTCAATTGGCGATCGTCAGAACATCCGATCCTGATGTCGCCAATTACACTCTTGCAAGCGATGGAAAAGGCAACTTCAGGTTGGAAGGAGGTCTGACTAAAATTGTCCGTAAACCGATTGATCTAAGCAACCCTATTTACTGGCAGGATGCACCTGATGCCCATGCGAATCTTTCCCTTTATCAGGCAGTCACCGTAGCAACCGGGCATATCCTTCATTACAACATTGTGACTAAAGCAGACGGCTACTCCATGGGAGAATTATTGTATTCCTTGCCGCTTGCGCCAGGTCAAAAAAAGGAGATCGTCATATTTGAACAAAGTCATACCTTAACTGGAAGCGAATCTCAAACTGTGTCTCAACGTGAATCATTGACTTCTTCTCTTGTCAATGACAGAAGCATTACTGACACCATCGCGGGGAACCTAAGTGAATCCATGAGAGGGAGTAGTTCTGCCACCACTTCAGGAGTAAGTGCTGGGTTTGGTCTTGCAGGTATTATTCAGGGAATAGGTGGTGCATTTGGTGTATCGGGAGGAGTTGCCAATTCGCACTCTACTGCTTCTCAAAACAGTTCCCGATCCCTATCAGAATATTTTAATGAACAATTCAAAAATGCAATAAATCAGAATGCACAAAGTTACCGTGAGTTGAATGCCTCCGTGATATCGACAGTGAAGGAAGGGCAAAATTATGGAGTGACCACAGAAGTGATTGCCAACCACAATCATTGTCATTCCCTTACTATGATGTATTTTGAGGTACTGAGACACTACGCGATTTACCAAGAACTTACCTTTGTAGAAGAATGTCTTTTTATTCCTTTGTTAATGACAAATTTCACGAGGGAAAATGTCTTCAAATGGCGTGATGTGTTGGCAAGCCATTTATTACCTATGCCTTCTGAAACTTATCTTCAACCATTCACTCTTGTAGGAATTGGTCGCCAGCATCCTTTGCTGAGAGCTTTTGACGCCATTGACCGGATAAAAACCAATTATGAAAATGTGGACTTTCCCGATGGTGCGTATGATGATGAGGTCATTACTTTCATTACCGGCGAAATATATATACAAACCAATCTGCCTCGTCCAAAATCAAAATATGACAGGATAAAATCATGGCCAATTGAGAAAAAATCTGTTTGGTCTTGGTCAGCTGCATTAATCGGTGGTATTCTTGGAGGGCCTCTTGGTGCAATTGTTGGAGGTTACTTAAATTCAGATGGAAGCCTAAAACCAGACGCATACAGTGTGATCGACGATTACATTTCTGTAGATGCAAATTTTGCGACCGTTCCTCCTGCCCAATGTATCCGAATCAAAAAGATTGATCAGAATTTCTTTGAAGAAGGAGGCTTTGATAAAGCACAATGGGATGCCTATGCAAAATTGCTTAACAAGAGCACCTTCGATATGCTTGCTTATTATTTTAAAGATAGATTGATCTCCGAATGGGATAGCATCTTCTACAATGACATAGCACCTCTTATTTTTGAAAAAATAGCCGGCAACCTGAGTCTCGGTAGTTTTTCAGCGGTAGATTTCTCAACGGAGACCAAATACAAAGGGGGAAATACTCAAATGCGAATTAATCTTAGAGGCAGTGGATCCAATAAGAAGAGGAATGAGATTTCCCAATTACAAATCAGTTTTTATAATGCAGCAAGTCTTACAAATGATCTTGTTACATTAATTATTAAAAATGTAACAGTCCGGTACTCTACCCCGCATTATAACGGTATTCTATACAGCGGCTTTGTTGGGGATGACTTGGTTGATGGAAGTACATTATATACTCCGGAAAACGCTAATGAAAAACGCAATCCTAAAAAAGAAGATGAGTACATGGCACAAAAGCTAATTGTACACCTCAACAGCAATCTTGAATATTATAACAAAGTGTTGTGGCGAGCACTTGATCCGGATAGGCGATATATGCTTTTGGACGGTTTCAGTATCGAAACATATAATGATTTCGGACTTCCTGTAGGGTACAGAAGTTTAGCTTCCGTAGTAAAAAATGAACTGATTGGCATTTCAGGAAACTCATTGATTATGCCAGTAGCACCTGGATACAAAATAGACAGGACATTTGTGGTAGAGCAGCCTATAGAAGGGCCGGCAGTCGAAATAGATCTGCTTGAACATTATAAGCCCCTTACTCCTATCCCTCCTTACCGCATAAGTATTCCAAGCAAAGGAGTCTTTGCAGAAGCAGTACAAGGAGCTTGTGATGCCTGTGAAAAAGTAAAGGAAAATTCCTCTCAAGATTGGAATGTATTCAAAACGGATGAACCAACTCCTATCAATCCTGTTACTGTTCCTGTACCAACTGTGACAGATTGGAGGGCGGCATTTAAGGATTTTGCCACTCCTATCGTCAATATCCAGAATGCACCGGCAACTCCAACACCGGGTGCAGGTCTGGCGGGCATTTCTGATCTACTCGGCAAAAGTGACGTGTTTAAGGACATTACCGGTCTGGATCAGAACCAGAAGAATGCTATGCAGACTTACCTATCCAACCAACAGAATGCAAAAGACTTCGCACAAATGGCTAAAGAAATTTATACCATCGGCCATAATACAGAACATTCAGACAAGATCGCTGACTCAATCAGGAACTCACCTGAGCTGACAAAAGAGGAGAAAGCGAAACTATTAAAAGACCATTTCGGACAAATGGTAGATGGAGGTCAGACCAAAAAGGCAGAACAGGAAAATACACAGAACACAAAGCCATCCCTTACAGATGCCGCAGTAAAAGCAGCAGACCAGGGAAAGCCAGTAAAGGCGACGAGTATCGATAGTGAGGGAAAATCTGAATCCGTAGAGATTGGAGCAGGAAACACACAAAATTACAGAGTGCCAGGGCCAAAAGTTCCTCTCATACTTCAAGGTGATAAGACAGAAGCATGTTGGGCTGCCGCAGCGACTATGATGAAAAGCTGGAAAGATGGTAAAACGTATTCAATACAGGAAATCTTATCAATGGTACCTGACGAATATCTTTCCAAATACAATAACAACCAACCATTGCTGGCAAGTGAAAAGAAAGCATTTATTGAACCTCTTGGAATGATAGGCGAGCCGCCAGCAAACTATACATTCAATACCTATTTGGACTGGATGAAAACCTATGGCCCACTCTGGATTACGGTTGACAGTGATGCCACTTCGAATCTTTCCCCTCATGCTAAAATCCTTATAGGATATGATGGAGATGGTACAGAAGAAAACAGCCAGCTAGTCTTTTTAGACCCAGCCGTAAATGGAGAACAGAAAGAATCCTTCTCTGATTTTCTGAGTCAATATCAGGCTATGGTGACAGATAATCCTTCTGGCAATTTATTTATTCAGATTGTTCATTTTAAAGATGCCATTCTTGGAGAAGGCAAAAATTCAGGAACAGATGCGGCCCAAACTTTTGCTACTCTAAAAAGTCTGGCAAAGACTTCCTGTGAGAAACAAATTATCGACGCAGTCAGTGGATTAGCATGGATCAATCAGAACTACTCAGCCGATCGCGGCAAACCAATTGATCATGCTGGTTTCCTTGTGGGTATGGCCCTCATGTATGGTCGTTTTTATGCCTTGATTTCAAAAAATGAACGTTTCGCAACTGCCATGAGTAAGGCTCCTGTCGCCAATGATACCAATGATGCACTAAATCAACTCGATCTCGAATTTACAACAGGTCGAAACGGTAAGCCTGGTCTAGGAATTACAGACCATGCTGCAGGAGCGCCTACTCTTAGAAAAGTATTTACTCTTCTCTTCGGTCTCGGAATGCAGGAAAGTGAAGGTCAATTTAGCGCAGGTTTGAATCTGGATCCAGGGGAGTCAGCTGCAACCAAGACGAGCGAGGCATCGGAAGCCGGCTTTTTTCAAATGTCAAGAAGTATTGGCGTGGGAAATACAACAGCACGTTTTAAAGATATCCATGATTTGAATGAAATATTCACTGAACTTCAGTCGAGAGGAAGTATGCTTGATATTTTTAAAGTTGGGAATAATAGAATAGCTAACCCATCTCCACACAGGGCATCCAATGAAAGTGCAAATGCAGAAGGCGTGAAATTTCAAAAGTTAATCTTTACAAATCCGGCCTTTTCAGTTGTGCTAGCTGCATTAGCTATCAGAATGAACAGACAACATTGGGGTCCTATAAATAATAGAACTCTTAAAATTACAAAGGACTGTTATGACATGTTTCAATCCATTGAGGCTATAATGGATGCTAACAACTGTTCTGCAGAAATAGGATTTGTTAGAACCTCCTGGTCTAAAGTTTTAACTGGAGTACCAGAAATTTCAGCAACAGATCTTGCCATTGGAAAAGATTTTCTTTGGTTAGTCGGGTCAACTATTCTTGACAATAATGTAAAATTATATTCTGTTGATAAAAAGGCACCATTTGGTACAGCACCGATTTTCGATGGAGCCAAAAAAGTCCTGATAGATAGAACGCGTGAACCTTGGCTAATCGATTCCAATAATATAATTTTCCATGTAGAGAATGACATGTTTAAGAAGTTTCCAGGACTTTCCATAACAGCAACAGATGTGAGCATAGATGACAATGGGAATATCTGGATCATAAAAGATCAGAATGGCGATGCTAATGGTTTTGAGATAGTGCGATTCAATGTTTCTAATTCATCTACGGATCCTATAGCCGGACGAGCAATTAAAATCTTCATGGCTTCTAATAATACTCCTTGGGTCATCAATAAGCCTGGCGACTTGTTTTCCTTTGACGGAACTTCATGGAGTCAGGAAACTACACCTGAAAAGGTAAGTAGTCTAGCCATTGGGCAGAATGATGAAACATGGATAATCGGTGCAACTCCTGCGAATGCGGACAATTTTGCTATTTATAAACTTCACTCTACAGGTGATTGGATAAGTTACGATGGTGCAGGTATTGATATTGCATTAGACAATATAACGGAGCTGCCTTATGTTGTCCGAAAATCCGGAGACATTTTAAAAATGCTTTAATAGGAAATAAAAATAGTTTCAACATTTTGGCCTGTTTCTCAACAGGCCAAAATGTTCTTCCCCCAATAGTCTTCTCCGTGGCCTGTCCCCTGACAGCCACATTATTTTGTAGCAATTAAATTTTATTATCTTGTAGGAGCTATGGAAAATCCCTTTCTAAAATCAATACGCAAATTCTCCGTGGCCTGTCCCCTGAGGCCACATTGTTTGGTAGCAATTAAATTTTATCATATTGCAGGAGCTATGGAAAATCCCTTTTTAAAATCAATACGCAACTCCAGGATGAATCTTAAAGATGTTTATTTCTGGACAAATACAATAAAGGATTGGAAACATCTTTTAAAAGAGGACAAATTTAAACTAACAATTCTGGAAGAGTTAAAGTGGCTAGTAGATAATAAGAAGATTGCAGTTTATGCATATCATAATGCCCAATCATATGCATTTGGTTTGGGAACTACTTGAATTAAACGGAAAAGAAAACCCACATGCATCATTCAATAAATGGACAAGCAGTCAATTTTTAAAGAATCTTAGAAAAGATCATCCAAAGGTCTTGCCGTTTTTTATCGAACAAACTTCTGAACGATCTCACAGATTTTGGAAGCGTGATCCTCTTGCTGTATTAATGAATTCAAGAAAGAAAGTTGAACAAAAAATTGATTACATCCATTTGAATCCATTAAATGATAGATGGAATCTTGTTAAACGTCCAGAAGAATATAAATGGTCGTCAGCTATTTTTTACGAAAACGGATATGATGAATTTGGAATATTAACTCATTATATGGAAAGGTTCTAGCGGAGGAAAATTGTGGCCTGTCAGGGGACAGGCCACGGAGCAAAATCCTTCTGCACTTTGGTCCCTTTTACTTGGAAGGTGATAATTGATTTTCTTTTATCACAGATTACAGAGAATATTTTGGTTAAGCTGTGATTGAAAGATTCCGTCCGGTGCTGACACCGGACGGGGAGCAGCTCGCGAAATTTTGAAATGCTGATCAATATTTTTAAATTAGTTTATGATCTCTCATAAAAAACTTATTATTACCGCCTTTTTATTCTTTATTAATTTGAATGCTCAAGCCCAAGAGATTTGGACGGCTGGCCCTATGCTGCATGTAAACTTTGGGCGAGGAAAGCCAACCGTGTCTTTCGCCATAGAGGTAGCATACTGGAATGTCTCCAAATTCCCTCACAGTGTCGATTTTGGAATTGAATTCGATCGCAGAAAAACAACAAGATTTTACTCAGAGCTGCAAACTGGCATTGGTGTCACGGGTGTGTCTGCAGGCCCGGTATTGCAAGTTGGTGGAGGAGATGGCGCGAAACTGGGGCTTCAGGGTACAGGTTGGATTAATTACTACATAGGTTTGGATTACAGGATGCGCTTTTTCCGTGGCCAAAAACATCATAGTGCTGGCTTCTATGTAAAACTTCCAGTAGCAACGACTGGCCTTGACAATGGTCATAGTGGTGACTCTTTTGATGATTGGGATTAGCTTGGGTGATGCGAGATACAAAGTAGATATTGTAAAGGGGGAAAAATGATAATCTTGAAGGGGCGTGAACGCCCTCTCTGGCTGAAGTCTTCTGACTTCTGCCCACAAATGAGAGCAAGTTTATTAACTTGCGGATTGTAACACAGACATTCTGAATAAAGAATGCAACACTATTTTAAGTCCTCGGTCCGGTTCAGGCCTGGGCCATCCCCGAGACCATCTGTAGGACAATGTTATAGACAGAGTGGCCTGTCATGGGACAGGCCACGTATGAGAAAAAACAGCAAAAGGAAATTTGACAATTGAAAGCTCAACTCCAAGAATTAATTGATCTGCAAAAAGCTTCCTTAAAATAAACTTTAAAAAGTAATAATGATAAAAATAAAAACCTGAATATTCGACTATACTCAGGTTTTTCCAGTATATTAAAACCACAAAAAAATTTTATCATTTTTATTATAACTTTTTAAAAGAATAATGAACATTTATCACTACGTTTTAAAAGCATCATTACTGTTTTTGATGTCAATTCAGGTTTTCGGGCAAGATTGTAACCTGCCTTTAAAGGTTGGGGGCTTTGGCGATCGCCCTCATTTATATACAGGAATTCCTGATGGCTCTAATTTAAAAGCAATTTCAGCCGGAGGCGCTCATGTTGTGGCAGTAAAAGAAGATGGGACAGTAGTGGCATGGGGAAGTAATGAGTATGGAGAAATTGACATTCCAACCGGTCTTTCCGGAGTAAAAGCTGTAGTGGCAGGTGAAAAACATAGTGTAGCTTTAAAAGAAGATGGAACAGTTGTAGCCTGGGGAGACAATCGTGCTGGCCAAACCACAATTCCAAATGGATTACAAGGAGTAAAAGCCATTTGTTCCAGAGGTTCTGCTAACCTGGCTTTAAAAGAAGATGGAACAGTTGTTGGATGGGGCTATTCCCAAAAAGGATTATACTTTGGCCAATTAGATCTTCCTAATAATTTATCAGGAGTAAAAGCAATATCATTAGGCGCTGTAAATGGAGTTGCACTTAAAGATGACGGCACTGTTGTAGTATGGGGAGACAATGGTAACGGCCAGCTCATTATTCCAGCCGAAGTTAAAAATATTAAGGCTATTGCAGGTGGAGATTACCATATTCTGGCAGTAACTCAAGAGGGCAATGTAATTTGCTGGGGAAATGCGAATAGTTATCTAAGAGACGCAACCAATGTAAAGGAAATTGTAACTAGTCCACAGATTATGGTAGCTTTGACCGAAGATGGAAAGTTGATTGCAGATGGATTACCCAGAATATCACAAGTTCCTGTCGGACTTTCCGGAGTTAAGGCAGTAGCATGCAATTATGACTATACAGTATACCTGGCACCGGTCTGCAACGCATCTGTTGAATCAGCGGATCTTCCCAATGCTTCTATGGAAAAGCCCTACTCCTTTAAATTTAATGCAACCGATATCTGTAACAATGTTAACTGGACTATTGCTTCAGGAAGTTTACCTTTAGGTCTTGAGCTGTCTGCGAGTGGTACCCTTTCAGGTACACCTGAAGAATCTATTGAAGCTCAATTTACTTTAAGGGTAAAAGATGAAACCTGTGAAGCTCAAAAAGACTTTCTTTTGAAGGTAAATGGCATAGATAATATTGTAAATCCGGATTTTCCTGGTTTACAAATTTATCCTAACCCTGCAGCGAACTTCATTGATATAAAGCTTACACAAGCTTCTGACAATGTATCTCTGACCTTCTTTGATTCGAAAGGTAACCAGGTTTTAAAAACAGATAACGTATCTCAAAGAATTGATATTTCTTCACTCAGTAGTGGGCTCTACTATATACAACTTACCTCTTCTCAAAAAACAGCACATCTGAAGCTGTTAAAAAACTAATATAAAAACCGGTTATCCAAGTTCATTCAAACATCACACACTGAAATAAGCGGTCCCTGTAGCTTTCTTTGATGTCAGGCCTTACCTGACATCAAAGAAAAGCAACATCACATTATCAACAAGTGGAGGAGCTTATGGTGGTGGTTTGTATAATAGAAATTCAACAACACTCAATATCGCCTTTCAAGCCTCCCCATCTTTTCATACAGCAACCTAGATCAATCCCATAGTCCTTGTTTTGATTTACCTCACATTTGGTGAATTAAAATAAGATTAACGAGGATTCACGAGAACAGCGATTGCATCGCTATTTATATCCTCACCTCCCCGGGCTGTGTCTGCATCATGGCCGTCATCTTAACTGTTTATAATTTTAACAATCGCTTTATTCATTTATTTACAATCCTGAAGGGATTGAATATTTATAGAAAAGTGGATGTAGCATTGATGCGACCTAACGGGGTCGTATGCTATTTTCCAGGTATTATCTATAAACATATGACCTCTTCGAGGTCTGACCTTTCCTCAAAAAAATCTTTACTCCCCGGACGGAATCTTTCCAAAAGTGCTGCATTAAATAATACCAAAGACAATCCATATTAACACAACCCGTCTATTATATTAAAAATTATAACTTTTCTAAGACACAACAATTCTCCTGCTTGTATAAAACCCCAAAGCCAAAACTCTACTATACCACTATTAATCTAAATAATAGACCAAGATGGTAGACTTATCAGTACTGGTAAGATATCCAGATATTTTTTGCATATTTCTGATAAAGCAATACTTTTGAAATATCATCCGGCCAAATGATATAATTGATTTAACCCAACAAGACTTAAATGATCTAAACAATCATTATTCAGTTTTTAATGACTTGTTGTGGCTTCTTATCGTTTTTATTAGATTTAAAAATATACTTTCATGTCTGAGGAAAAAATTCCACAAACCGCATTAGGTGACGTGGCAGCAAGGCAGTTGGCCATTGCTACACGTACAGTGCCACAATTAGCTACCATTACCCCACGCTGGTTAACTCATTTGCTAAACTGGATACCGGTAGAATCGGGTATTTACAGAGTCAACAAAGTAAGAGATGCTAACAGCGTACAAGTAGATTGCTCTGCAAGAGACGAACGTGAACTTCCTTCAACTTTTGTTGATTACATTGAAGATCCAAGAGAATATCTTTTGAGTGCTGTAAATACTGTACTTGACGTACACACCCGTGTTTCTGACCTTTACAGCAGACCATACAACCAGATCAGCGAACAGCTAAGACTTGCCATTGAAACCATCAAGGAAAGACAAGAAAGCGAACTGATCAATAACAAAGAGTATGGCTTACTCAGCAGCATCGCTCCATGTCAGAGGATATTACCAAGAAAAGGACCTCCAACTCCAGATGATCTGGATGAACTTATTACGAAAGTATGGAAAGAGCCAGGGTTCTTCTTACTTCACCCATTAGCCATTGCAGCCTTTGGTCGTGAGTGTACAAGAAGAGGCGTTCCCCCGCCAACTGTTTCCCTTTTCGGCTCTCAGTTTATAACCTGGAGAGGTATTCCACTTATTCCTTCAAACAAGGTTCCGATTGAAAATGGGAAAACCAAAATACTTCTGATCAGAACCGGAGAAAGTCGTCAGGGTGTTGTAGGTCTTTATCAGCCTAACCTTCCAGGGGAACAAACCCCAGGTCTTTCAGTAAGATTTATGGGAATAAATGATAAAGCAATTGCATCTTATCTGGTTTCTCTTTATTGCTCATTAGCTGTATTGGTAGATGATGCTATTGCAGTACTTGATGATGTAGAAATCGGAAACTATTATGAGTACAACTACTAATCCAAATCTATTTCCTGACGAACGCAGTTTGGAGAAATTAGCCAATGAATTCTTTGCCGCTCTGCCGGGTGGAATTCCTAATGATTTTCTCCAATCGCTGCAAGCAAAGGATCCTTTGGTTCCTAAGGAAACTCATTTTGACCTGACTAATCCTCAGACGAGTCTTCCGGATCCTCATTTTCCTGAAAAAACAGGGATACCAAAGTCTGTAGCGGGAAGCGGAATATCTCCGACAGCAGTTGATAAAACTGCTCCGATAGATCTTCAGCAGTCATTCAATAATTCTCCTGATCCATACTTGTCGGGCAATGGATTAAGCCCTAAGTCTGTCGCAGGAAGTGGAATATCTCCTTCCCTGTCAAAACAAAATCCGGAGGCCCTGATAAGCAATCACGCTCAAACTAATAATAGTCCATTTAATTCTTCTTATCCTTTTCAAAGCGGAAAACTTCAGGATCCAAAGAGCGCTTTAAATTTTCTACCTTTTGAACAGGAACAACCATTTGAAACGGAGTTAAAAGAAGCGTTAAAAGGTATAAACCTATCGCTTCCTAAGCAACAATTGCCAAGCGACTTTTCTTCGATCAGCAATAGTTCTTATTACTTTATTTCAGTCAATGAGCCTTTACCTTTTTCTAAAGGTTCAGAGAATGTCATATCTCCGAACAAAGGTATAACAAACCTGACTAGTCCTCCTTTTGATGTAAACATTGTAAGACAGGACTTCCCTATTTTAAAAGAAAGGGTCAACGGAAAGCCCTTGATATGGCTGGATAATGCTGCAACAACGCAAAAGCCACAATCGGTAATAGACAGAATTGCTCATTTCTATCAGCACGAGAATTCCAACATTCACAGAGCTGCTCACGAACTTGCAGCACGTGCTACAGATGCCTATGAAGCAGCCCGTCAAAAGGTACAATTCTTTCTAAATGCCTCCTCTCCTGATGAAATCATCTTTGTGAGAGGAGCTACGGAAGCAATTAACCTTGTGGCAAAAAGTTGGGGTGAACAAAACTTAAATGCCGGTGATGAGATAGTTGTAAGTCATCTTGAACACCATGCCAACATAGTTCCGTGGCAGCAGCTTGCAGAGCGAAAAGGACTTAAGCTTAAAGTAATTCCAGTAGACGAAGACGGACAGGTAATCTTAAGTGAATATGCCAAATTGCTTGGACCTAAAACAAAGCTAGTCTCCTTTACTCAGGTATCCAATGCACTTGGTACTGTCACTCCTGCCAAGCAAATTGTAGAAATGGCACATCTTGCAGGTGCTAAAGTACTGGTAGACGGAGCGCAGTCTGTTTCTCACATGAAAGTTGATGTGCAGTCACTTAACTGTGACTGGTTTGTCTTCTCCGGCCATAAAGTATTCGGTCCTACCGGTATAGGTGTTGTTTATGGCAAACAGGCCCTGCTCAATGAAACGCAACCATGGCAAGGTGGAGGAAATATGATCATGGATGTTACCTTTGAACATACTACCTATCACAATGCACCGGCAAGATTTGAAGCAGGTACTGGGAACATAGCAGATGCAGTAGGTTTAGGGGCAGCTATTGACTACGTCACCAGGATTGGCATGGATCTAATATATCAGTATGAGCATTACCTTTTGGTCTATGCTACGAGATTACTTAAGGAAGTTCCAGGATTAAGACTTATAGGAACCGCACCAGACAAAGCCAGTGTGCTCTCTTTTGTTCTGGAAGGATACCGTACTGAAGAAGTCGGTAAAGCTTTAAATCAGGAAGGAATCGCTGTTAGATCAGGACACCACTGCGCACAACCTATACTCAGAAGATTTGGAGTAGAGGCTACAGTAAGACCTTCACTGGCATTTTATAACACTTGTGGAGAAATCGATACTCTGGTAGCAACGCTACATAAATTACGTAGTGCTAAGCCAATATCCCTGAGATAAAGACGAAATAATTAAAAAAAACTGTACACTTTTCTATGGAAAAGCTGTGCAGTTTTTTTTTCATACACCTTCAAGGTTATTCTTATTTTTTAACAGAAATTAGAAA